>LNEA01000179.1 GCA_001464855.1 Rhizobiales bacterium Ga0077530 | reverse complement strand
ATCGGCGACGTTTGCGCCTACGATGGCCCTGCTCCCGCAGTTGTCGACCTCGATGCCATTATCGCGCGCTGTCCGCAGCATCTCAGTGTGCTGCGCGGAGGCACGGGAGACACGAGTTTCGTGGACTTTGGGCCACGATGGGAAAATCTGAGAGCGGTACGCTACGGTCGGCGCGAGGCGCTTTTGGAGCTGGCGCTCGATCCGAAGTTTGCGCCTGACCTGGAGCACTACCTGCTGCATCCCTCGATGCTCGACATCGCGACGGGCGGCACTCAGCGGCTGATCCCTAACTTCGATCCTGAGACCGATTTCTACGTGCCCGTGGTGTACGGACGCCTGCGTCTGTTCGACCGCATGCCGCTGCGAATATTCAGCCACGTCCGATTGCGGCCAGAGTCGGGGAACGGTGACGCCTTCTTCGACATCACACTGATGGACGTCGACGGCCGGCCGTTCTGCGAAATCAGCCGCTTCGGGATGAAGCGCATCGATGCCAAATCGGCTCTGGTCGGAACCACAATCGCTGTCACCGCAGCTTCCACTGGAGACACCGCTCTTCAGAAAGTCCTGCGCGACGCGATCACGCCGACAGAAGGACTGGCGGCATTCGATCGCATCATGGCGCAGCCCCATCTGGTCCAGTGTATCGCGTCGTCGATGGATGTCGGCGCCTGGGACCGCAGCCTCGACGCTGACGGCGCGGGAATTTCTCAAAGCGATGCCGATGAGAGCGGTGCCGGAGGGTTCTCACGGCCAGATCTCGATTCCGCCTACGAAGCGCCAGAAACGGACAGCGAGAAATTTCTTGCCCGCGTCTGGACGGAGCTTCTGGGCATTCGCCAGATCGGCGTCAACGACGACTTCTTCCAGCTCGGGGGACACTCCCTCCACGCTGTCCGCCTTTTCGTAGCCGTACGGAAGCAGTTTGGCGTCTCGCTTCCTCTCTCGACCCTGTTCGAAAGGCCAAGCATACGTCCGCTCGCCGCGTTGCTCGACGCCCAGTCGTCGCCAAAGCAACCCACCGCTAGCGGGCAGGATGGTGGCGCAGCTATACCCGCCGTGGCATCACGGACGGAGTACTCGTCGCTGGTACCCATCCAGCCGATCGGCGATGGCCCAGCCTTCTACTGCGCGGCAGGGATGGGCGGCAACCCGCTCAACCTGCGAGCTTTGGCGCTCCAGATGGGCATCGATCAGCCGTTCTACGGCCTTCAGCCGCAAGGGCTGGACGGCATGTCCGAATTGCACCGGACGGTTCCGGAGATGGCCACGCACTACATCAAGGAAATCAGAAGCAAGCAGCCGAATGGTCCATACTATCTCGGCGGATACTCGGGCGGCGGCGTCGTTGCATTCGAGATGGCCAAGCAGCTTGTCGCGCAAGGCGAACGGATCGGCGCCTTGGTGTTTCTCGATTCTCCGGCACCGGGCGTCGAGTTGCCATCGATCGTCGGCAAGTTCGGCAAGCACGCAGAAGGTCTTCGCGAGAAGGGTGCACGCTATCTCGTTGAGGCCGTGGTGGGGGCTTGGAACCGGCGCGTGGAAGCGGTGGCGGTGCAGGTGCGCAAGCCCTTGCGTCGATTGTTCCCTTACCACTATCGGCTCGAGAACATCGCCGACACGTGGAACGAGGCGTGTGGCGCGTATCGGCCGACGCCGTATGCGGGTGACGCCATGCTTTTCCGGGCCAGCACCGACTTTGTGCTTGGCGTCGATATCGGCCGCATGAATGGCTGGGAGCGATTGGTTCTTGGGAACATCGAGGTCAACGAGTGCCCAGGCAACCATTCATCCATGTGCGATCAGCCGCACGTCCGGGTGCTCGCGCGCCGACTGAAGTCATATCTCCAGCGGCAAGTCCGCGACACCATGGTTTGCGAAGCTGAGCCGATGCCCGAATGCGAGCTCCGCCGGGAAGCGCCAACAGAGCGCTTGGAGACAATTGCCGGCTAGCTAGGGCAATCGCCGCCGATTACTGCTTGGGCGACGCAAACGGGTTTTCCGGATCCTGCGCGTCGGAATAGTCGCGCCGGCAATTGTACGTGTCGAGCTGGCGCTTGAGCGCGGCCACAACCGGCACTCTCGTGCCTTGCCGAAAGGCGACGGAGGCCGGGCAGACTTCCTCTTGCATGACAGCACGGCACGCCGACATGTCCCGCGTCGCCGCGGCATCGGCGCGCTGTCCATAAGACGACACATACTGCCAAGCGAGCGTTTGCATGTATCGCCCCGTTTCGAGCGCCATGAACCTCGGAACGAACGCCCCCTCGGGACTGCGGCCGAACAGAACCGAATAGTGCACGAGCCCGAGGTAGTAGCGTCCGATGTCGGTCATGTGCACGTTGTCGGAAAACAGAAGCCGCACGCGCGCGCCGGGGGTGCCAGCAATGACGCCGGGCACTTTGCCGTCCCAAAGTTCTGCGGCTAACTCTGCCAGCGCGCTCCCGCCCGGCAGCACGCGCACGCGCGGATGATCGCCGCGCTTTGGCAGGTCGAGGTTTGCGCGACTGGCCACGCACTCCCACATCGGCGATATCGCGCGCTCGTAGTCGATCCAGGGCCATGGCGCGTCGGGGTCGATATGCAGCCAGGTGTGATAGAACAGGACCTCCGCATCGGGATTGCCGGCAAGTAGGTGCTTCGCCATGTCAGCGAGGTAATATGCGGTCTTCTCCTTGCGAGCGATGCCCGGGAGATCATGACGCTCGGTCACAACGAGCGCGTCGTAGATATCGCCCGGCGCCAGACGCTGCGGGCGCTTCAGCTCGTCGGCAACATTGAGGCCCGGCCCTCTCCGACTATGGCCGGCACGATAGCCAGGCCAATCCGACGCAGAAGGGTTCTCCCCTTTCGTCCGCTGGCGCAGCAGGGAGTACCCTTGAGATTGCACCTCGAAGCTCATCCGCTGTTTGAGCGAACGTGCAATCTGTTCGACGACTTCCGGCACGCCATCGCTAAGGCTGTGTCCGGAGTAGAAAGCGCGGACGCGATCCTTGGGCGCCCATGCCGACGATCCGGTTGCTCCGCGCGCTTGCTCGCTCATGACTGAGCCTCCATTGCCGCCGACGACGAGCAAAGCCACGAGAGCGGCTACAGCCCTGGTCATGTAAGACTGCCTCATGGCGTACGCTCCGATGTTAGAACAACTGCACTGGCAATATGGCCGTCAGAGACTGCGAACCGCCCGACGAGACGATTGCCGACGCGAAACGGAGCCGCATTCTTTCGAAATGTAGCGGAGAAGGTGCCCGCGTCGGAGTCGGCGTCGATGGCGAAATCGGCAAAATCCAGCATCGCGCCGCTGACTGCGAACTGGCACTTGAAGGCTGCTTCTTTCATGCAGAACACGAGATGCGCGGCGAGACCTGGAGTCATTCCGGATATAGCCGCGAACGTGGCTTGCTCTCCGGGCAGGCAGATCGATGGCCATAGGTCGGCTGACAGCTCATTCGCCGGCTCGAGATCGATCCCGACGGCAGAAAAACCCTCCTCGCGCCGCGCGACTGCCGCAGCGACCCACGTGTCAGTATGCGTGATGCTGCCGATCAGGCCGTCCGGCCACATCGGCATTCGGTCCTGGCCTCGCGGAAGCGGCGATCTTGCGTAGCCCAAGGTCGCCATAGC
>LNEA01000178.1 GCA_001464855.1 Rhizobiales bacterium Ga0077530 | reverse complement strand
GGCTTTCCTTCGATCGGCGGATTGATGACGCCGGCGATGTGACCGGAGCCTGACATCACGTACTCGACTTGGCCTGAGAACAAGCGCGAGGAGATGAAGACGGACTTCGCCGGTGCGATGTGGTCCTCGCGCGCGGCAAGCTCGTAGATCGGCAACTTGACCTTCGACACATCCAGACGCACACCGCCGATTTTCAGCTCACCTCTGGCGAGTTTGTTGTCCTTGTAGAACTCACGCAAATAGAAGCTGTGATTGGCGGGTGGCATGCGCGTCGAATCCTGGTTCCAGTACAGGAGATCGAACGGGAACGGCTTCTTGCCGAGCATGTAGTTGTTGACGATGTACGGCCAGATCAGGTCGCGCGGGCGAAGCATATTGAAGACGGTGGCCATGCGCGAGCCATCGAGGTAGCCGCGCTCGGCCATCATTTCCTCGAGCGCCTTGAGCTGCGCGTCGTCGATGAACAGCAGCAGATCGCCGGCCTTGGTGAAGTCCGCCTGGGCGGCGAAAAAGGTCGCGGACTTGTAATTGTCGCGCCCTGTCGCAGCATCGTAGGCGAGCGTCGTCGAGAGCAGCGTACCGCCGACGCAATAGCCGACGACGTTGATTTTCTTCACGCCCGTCTCGCGCTGCACCGCATCGGTCGCCGCGTGGATCCCCTCGCGCATGTAGTCCTCGAACGTCTTGTGCGCGAGGCGCTCGTCCGGATTGACCCACGACACGACGAAGACGGTGAAACCCTGCGCGACGATATACTTGATGAACGACTTCTGCTCGGTCAGGTCGAGGATGTAGAACTTGTTGATCCATGGCGGAATGATCAGCAGCGGCACCTCGCGCACCTTCGGCGTCGACGGGCTGTACTGGATGAGCTGGAGGATGTCGTTCTGGAACACGACCTTGCCCGGTGTCATCGCGAGATTGCGGCCAACCTCGAAGGCAGTCGTGTCGGTCTGGCTGATCTTGAGCAGATCGCCGGACGCCTCGAGATCGGCGAGCAAATTGTGGACGCCCTTGACGAGGTTCTCGCCGTTGCTCTCAAAGGTCGCGCGCATCACTTCCGGATTGGTGATCGGAAAGTTTGACGGCGAAAGCGCGCTCGCGACCTGCCGGAAATAGTACTCGGCCCGCTGACGCGTACGGGCGTCCATACCATCGGTGTCGTCGAGAACCTTCTCGGCCCAATGCGACGTCACGAGATAGGCCTGCTTCCAGAAATCGAAGTAGGGGTTGGTCGTCCACTCGGCATCCTTGAAGCGGGCGTCGCCCGGCTCCGGCTTGGCGATGTCGGCAACGTCCTCGCCCATCATGCGGCGAATCGTGACGTTCCATACGTCCATGTAGCCGCGCATCAGGTCAGTTTGTGATTCGACCGCTCGCGCCGGATCGCTGAACCACTGGCGCACGACCTCACCGACGATATGCGAGGCCTCGTTGGCCTCGCTCGATGGGCCATAAGAGCCGCCCATCTTCTCGGATCGCTCCAGGAGCGCCGACCACGCCTTGCCACCCTCCTCGACAAGGCGGACCATGTTGCGCGCGAAGGCGTCGGGATCATTGACCATGTAGGCGGACCATGGAACCTGATTTGTCGCGCGGCCCGCCGCCGGCGCCGATGCCGGCTTGGCAGGGGGAGCGGTCGGTACTGTCACAGTTGCCGGGGCGGCCGGTGGCGTCGCGGCGGAGACTTTGTCCCCTTTCTCGCGCACGGCTTCCGCGATGGCCGATTTGACGGGAGCTGGCTTCCCGGATCTTGGCTTTTCCGCTGGCGTCGCCGGAGTTTTTCTCGACATTGGGCACCATTCCACAGGATCGCGCGCTTTTTGATTCTCGGCCATCGTCCGTCGGCGGGTTGTCCACCGGAGCGGTCACGGCCACGCTACGCGCTGAGCCCCACTTGTACCGGTCGCCTGGAAAACTGGCAATCAAACCATCCCCCTGCCGCGCCGCCTCACTCTGGCGGGAATCTCCGCGATAGAGTAGACCGTGCCGGCCGGGTGCCCGGCTCGGGCTGTCGGCCCAGATCGGGCCGGTCCACTATCGCGCCATCACTTGCCCATCGAGGTTCCGCCGTGATCGAGGATTTCCATCGCATCAAGCGCCTCCCGCCCTATGTTTTCGCGGAAGTGAACCGGCTGAAGGCCCAGGCTCGGGCACGCGGCGCCGACATCGTCGATCTCGGGATGGGCAATCCCGACCTGCCGACGCCCAAGCACATCAACGACAAACTCATCGAGACGGTCACCAAGCCGCGCACGAACCGGTATTCGGCATCGAAAGGCATCCCGGGCCTGCTGCGCGCCCAGGCCGCCTATTATGGCCGCCGGTTCGGCGTGAAGCTCAATCCAGATACGCAGGTGGTGGCTACACTCGGCTCCAAGGAAGGCTTCGCCAACATGGCGCAGGCCATCACGGCGCCGGGTGACGTGGTGATCGTGCCGAACCCCAGCTATCCGATCCACGCCTTCGGCTTCCTCATGGCGGGCGGCGTCATCCGCTCGGTGCCGGCGGATCCGACACCCGCGTTCTTTCCAGCGCTCGAGCGCGCGGTGAAGCACTCGATTCCGAAACCGCTCGCGGTTGTCGTCTGCTATCCGGCCAACCCGACCGCGCACGTCGCGAGCCTCGATTTCTACCGCGAACTCGTCCAGTTCGCGAAGCAGCACGACCTGATCGTGCTCTCCGATCTTGCCTACGCCGAAGTCTATTTCGACGACGCCAACCCGCCGCCATCCCTGCTTCAGGTGCCGGGCGCCATGGATGTCGCGGTCGAGTTCACGTCAATGTCGAAGACCTATTCCATGGCCGGCTGGCGGATGGGCTTTGCGGTCGGCAACGAGCGGCTGCTGGCGGCGCTGGCGCGCGTGAAAAGCTACCTTGACTACGGCGCCTATACGCCGATTCAGGTTGCAGCGGCCGCGGCCCTCAACGGGCCCGACGAGTGCATCCAGGAGATGCGCGCAACCTACAAGCGCCGCCGTGACGTCTGCGTTGAAAGTTTCGCCAACGCGGGTTGGAGCTTCGATCCGCCGGGCGCCTCGATGTTCGCCTGGGTACCCGTGCCCGAGGCCTTTCGCGACGTCGGTTGCCTGGAATTTTCCAAGCTGCTGATCGAGAAAGCCGAAGTTGCGGTCGCCCCCGGCATCGGCTTCGGCGAGCACGGCGAGGGTTACGTCCGCATCGCGATGGTCGAGAACGAGCACCGCATTCGCCAGGCTGCCCGCAATATCAAGAAATTCCTCTCGCAAGGGGCGGCGTCGATGCACAACGTCATCCCGATCCGCGACAAAGCCGCCGGCTGAGCCCACGGTTCCTGCCGGACTGCCCTCCTGGATTACTTAACGTCGGCAGGCGCCGTAACTTTACGGCCCGAAACCATTGACAGCAGCGGTCCATGACCTGATAAGCGGTCGTCCTGCGCCGGGATACGAAGGAAAGCCACTTTCGTATCGTCACTATCCGACGCGGCCCCGAGTGGAGAGGTGCCCGAGTGGCTAAAGGGGACGGACTGTAAATCCGTTGGCTTCGCCTACGTTGGTTCGAATCCAACCCTCTCCACCATTACTCCTGAATGGCTGCTCAGACCGTCGCTCGAGACTAGGCGCGAGCGAAGACCTCCGCCGAATGCACCTTTGGAACACGCGAACGGGCGGCCTTCCGTGCGCGCACATTGCGTGCAATGGCGAGGCCCACGTACAGCAGCGCCGCGACGCCGGCCGTCGTAAGCCAGCTCTCAACGAGCGGGCCGCCGCCGAAGGCGCTGATGATCGCGCCGGCTATGACCGAGAAGATGACTCCCGCGCAGAACACTTCAAGCGAGTTCGATCCCGCATCGGCAACGACCCGAGCCGCAGGGCTCTTCAGCCAGCGCGCGCGTGGTGGGACAAGGACGAGCAGAAGGTAGCCGACAGACAGAATGTGTATCAATCGCGCAGGTCCCAGGCTCGTCTTGAGCATGAACGCGCCATATGGCTTCAGATCGACGGGCGTGGCATCGATGTGCAGCGGCCAATGCGTCCAGGGGGCGCGAAGGACGAACGAAATCACGAGAACAGCCATCGCAAGAGCAATCAGTATCGCTGATCGGGGAACGCCACCGCGCCGCACCTGAAGGGCAGACGCCATTCCGAGGACCAGCAGAAGCTGCCAAGCGAACGGATTGAAATGCCAGCCCGAGCCATCGATTTTCAAGAGATTGACGCCGGTGAACTGCACGAGCAGCCATAGCGCCGCGGACGCCCCGATCCCCAAGAGCAGGCTACGCCGCAGCAGCATGTAGAGCAGCGGGAACACCGCCAGCAGCACGACGTAAAGAGGGAGGATGTCGAAGTATTTCGGCTGCTCCAGCAAGAGGAGCGCGCCAGCGATGG
>LNEA01000177.1 GCA_001464855.1 Rhizobiales bacterium Ga0077530 | reverse complement strand
GGCTCGGCTGGCGGCATGCTGATGGGAGTGGTCGCCAATCTTGCGCCAGATCTGTTTCTCGGCATCATCGCCGACGTGCCCTTCGTCGACGTGCTGAACACGATGCTCGACGAAACGCTGCCACTCACGCCGCCGGAGTGGCCCGAGTGGGGCGATCCCATCCGCTCGGCCGACGCGTTCGCGCAGATCCGAAGCTACAGCCCCTACGACAATGTCGAGGCGAAACCCTATCCGCACATCTTCGCGTATGGCGGCCTGACCGATCCACGCGTCACCTACTGGGAGCCGGCAAAATGGATCGCGCGGCTGCGCGAGCGAAACACCTCAAAGAACCTGGTGCTGCTCAAGACCAACATGGAAGCCGGTCACGGTGGCGCCTCTGGTCGGTTCGAGGCACTCAAGGAGATCGCGCTCGACTATGCGTTCGCGCTGAAGATCGCGGGCAAGGCGGCGGTGTAGCGCAGCGGACGAGCCGCGTGGCTCAGTTCGCTTCGCGACGGGGCTTTCGCCCCGCACCTCAACCGGGAGGGACACCCTCCCGGACCCACCCGCCTTCTTGGAACTTGGAGGCCTGGCCTTATGGGAGCGGCCGAAGGCCGCAAGGCGGAGTAGCCAACCGGAGACGCGGCACCGCGGCGCCGGTAGGCGTCGCACCGAAGGTGCGCCTCAGGCGCAGGCCGTCGGCGACCGCGGCTAAAGAACTAGCCCTCGAAATGCTGCTGGAAGGACCGGCGCGCGGCTTCGTCCGGTGCGATGCCAGCGGCGGTCAGGCGTTCATACTCACGCCAAGCCTCGAGGCCGTTATGCATGGCCGAAACATACTCTTTCACCCGGGCAAACAGGCTCGGACGCGTTGCAGCAGCATCGGCAGTGTCGGCGGGCATGAAATCGAGGGCCGCATTGTAGGTCTTCGTGCTCATGATCGGTCTATCCTTGGTGCTCATGCCCCGCATTTTGTTCGCGGGTGCGATACGGTGAATATGCCGCCGATGGTGCATCGCAACAAGTATGGTGCGCTGCGGCGCAGTTATGCGCTGGGCGCATGTCGGGATGATTCGAACCCAGCGCCTCCCCGAACCCGAGCGCCCTCATCAGCTCGCAATCGCTTCGGCAGCCCTTGATCGGGCGCGGCCTTTCATGATCGACTGGCTACCTGCTCAGCGCCCACCGGCGGCCGCAGCCGGACGCAGTCCACCACACCATAAAAACCACGAGAGGAACGCCCACATGGCAACGAACAAGGTCGCGATCATCACCGGCGGCGGCACCGGCATCGGGCGCGCTGCAGCGCTGCACCTACAGGCGGACGGCTGGGATGTCGCGGTCGTCGGGCGGCGCAAGGCGGAACTGGACGCCACCGTCGGAATGGCCAAGAAGGGCGGCGGCAAGATGCTGGCGGTCCCGGCCGACGTAACCAAGCAGGCTGAGGTCAAAAAGGTCTTCGCCGAAACCATCAAGGCCTTCGGCCGTCTCGATTTCCTGTTCAATAATGCCGGCAAGGGCCTGCCAGCCGGACCGATGGAGGACATCAAGCTCGAAGACTGGCAGAGCGTGGTCGACCTCAACCTGACGGCCTGCTTGATGTGCGCCCAAGAGGCCATCCGCCAATTCAAGGCGCAGTCGCCGCAGGGTGGCCGGATCGTCAACAATGGCTCGATCTCGGCCCACACCCCGCGTCCGATGTCAGTTGCCTACACGTCGACCAAGCACGCCATCACCGGTCTCACGAAGTGCATTGCACTCGACGGGCGCCCCTTCAACATCGCATGCGGCCAGCTCGACATAGGCAACGCCGACACCGCCATGGGCGGCCGCATGGAGCCCGTCATGGACGTGGAACACTGCGGCTCCGCCATCCGCTACATGGCCAGCCTGCCGCTCGACACCAACGTACTGACCATGACGATCAAGGCGTCGGCGATGCCGTTTGAAGGGAGAGGCTAAACTATCCTCTTTATCGGCGTCTCGGCGTCCTGCTAAAGGCCGCCTCTCGCCGGCCGCGGAAGTAAAGAGCCTCGACCTCGGACTAGGAGCGGGTTCGGGCTCTCCCCGACCGGTAGCGGGCGGCGGAACGCCCGTGCCCACGCGCGTCGTGCTACGTACGCAGCGACCGCACGACCCGCCTAGAACCGGCTCAACATCACCGAGGACATCACCACCATGCACCGCGCTCGGATCGCGCTCGACGACATCAGCGCCGCGCGCACGATTACCGGCATTCTCGAAGAGTCCATCAGCCACCCACCCCTGGCTGTGAGTTTGTTCGAGATCCCTAGCAACGGGTGGATGGTGGACGCCTACTACGAAGACATGCCGGACCGCGCCACGATTGCCGAGGTCATCGAGGGTGCGTTGACGGGCAGCAGCCGCGCGCTGACGCTCGAAGATGTGCCAGACGAGAACTGGGTCGCAGTGAG
>LNEA01000176.1 GCA_001464855.1 Rhizobiales bacterium Ga0077530 | reverse complement strand
TTCGTGCCGTCGCAATCGGATCGGCGCGACCGCGCAGCGCCTTCTCCGGCGCAACCATCTCGGACTTCTTGCGGAAGAAGAACATGGGCGCACCTTGCCTTCGGTGGATTGCCGAGATGCCGCGTGTCGCCGCGAGATGCGCCAGATGCCGGTCTCTTTCGGCGTCATCGGGTGCACCGTCCAGAGATTTCGGACGCGCAGTAGCCAGACGCTAGCATCGCCTCCGGCCGGCGGACAAGCGCGCACGCAGCAGTTTGTTTTCGTTTGCGGAAATCGACGGGATACGAGCCATCGGGAGGTGATGGCGCGAGCGACGGGACTTGAACCCGCGGCCTCCGGCGTGACAGGCCGGCGCTCTAACCAACTGAGCTACGCCCGCAAAGAAAAAAGCGCGCCTATCGGGGCGCGACTGACGGCTGGGAGATACGCGAGGCCCGGGGCCAAGTCAAGGGGCGCTCGCGCGGGCCGCGCCATGGCCGATGGCCGATCTACTTCCCTTCCGCGCACTCTCGGAAGATCTGGAGTTGGTCCTCGCTGAAAAAATCGACGCGCCAGTTCTTGTTGCGGTGTGAGAGGTGCAGGCAGAAATCAGCGGCGATGGTCCGGCTGTAGCCGCGTGTCACCTCGCTCACTTCCGCCGGATCCAGATAAGCGCGGTTCTTGCTGACGAATTCCATGGCCGCCTTGGGACTTTCGAACATCAGCCCCGTGAGAAGGGATTGTCGTTCCGCGGGCGTCATCGCGCGGATGGGCAAGGAGGAGAGGGCAAACTCGAACCATTGCCTGGATTGATCGCTCTCCCGCACCGCCATGGCGATGAGCGCCTTCATTTCGGCGGGCACCAGGACGGTCTGCAGTTTCTCCTTCGTCAGGCGCGCGACCGAGAAATCCTCATAAACCCCGTCTGACAGCACTTTCGTCATGAGGGCGCGACGCAAGTCGTCGGAAAAATTGACGTGCGCGAGGGCGGCGAGAGCGTACGACGCCTTGGCTTTGACGATCCGGTCGACAGCGGCGCGTTGCGTCTCGGCGGGGAGGCGCACGCCGAAGGCCTCAAGGGCGCGCACCGCGACTCCCGGGTCGCCGACAAACGCCGCCTGCATGCGAGGAGCTAGCGCACCGATCTCGGCGTCGGAGACGTGCAACGGTGCCGCTTGCGCGACGATTTTTCCAATGTCGGCTTCGGCGAATGCCCTGGCACGAAGGGCGCTCCGATGTGCCGCCTTGAGGCGGTTGGACTTGGGTAGGATCGCGACCGCTTCGTCGCCGCCATCGGGTGCGATCAGGATGCGCCGGATCAGTTCGTCGAACTGCTCGTCCTTGATGAAGTAGGGATGTTGAGCGACGTGCGAAAGCGGCGCGACGGTATCAGCGAGTTTCAGGAGCAGCGCGAACACGCGATCGGGATCGGCGATCGAGGAATCCGGCGTCGTCAACAAGCGGACGAGGGTGGGGAGATGTTTTTCGTCGATCGCCTCGCGCTCGGAATAGTATTTGCTCCACGTCCCGCCGAGGCCCGTCGCTTCGTTCTGGGGCAGCAGCTTCATCTTGAGCGGACACGCGTTACGGTCGCCCACGGTCGCCGCGCAGATCCGCTCGATGACACGACCTTGCACCGAGGCGTCGTCCACGAGCGCGATCTTTGCGGCGCGCGGCCGCTGCGCCTCTTCCGTGAGAACGACACTAGCCGCACGCGTCAGCGGCTCGGCGAGATCCTCGTTGTGCTGCCGGGTGGCGATATAAGAATCGTCGTAGCGATAATCGATCTCGATCGAACTCGCGACGATCTTGCCCGAAACATTGTGCACGGTTCGTGTGCCGGGATGATCGATCATGAACCAGACTTTGTATTCCGGATACCGCGCCACCTCTCGCACAATATGGACTTGACCATCGCGACTGATGACGGCTGATGCGAATGGCACGTTCACCGCGGTCGCCCACAGCGGGGCGAGGAACCAGGCGAGCACCAGCGTGACCCACGCCGTTCCAGCGATCGTTCGGTCGGAGAAGGGCGAAAACATGCGTCGGATCAAAATCGCGACCGAGACGAGCGTCAGCGTGATCGGCCAGAAACCGCCGGCTGTCGCGAGCCACACCGTATCGGTCCAGCGCAGAACCTGAGCGCACCCGAGACCCAACACGCACGGGAGCACCCAAAACACCAGAGCGACTTTCGCTCCAGGCCATCGCTTCAGTGTGTCCATCATTCTCGCCGCTCCGCAGAGTCAGGAGAGACGCGAGTGTACGATGGCTGTTCAGGTGGTGGTCAAGTCAGGAAATGGTGAATGTCGGACCCTGGCCGCCGGGATCCGCGCGCGGGGCAGTGGCCCGCTGCCGGGCCGGAGCGGTCTTATTCCTCGAGCACCAGCATCCCGCGGCTCATTTCGGTGCGGCTGAGCTGGCCGAGAAAGCTCATTCCGAGCAGCGTTTTCGTGAGCTTGCCGCGTTCAGCGACGGCAGCGCGCACATTGCGGACCATAATGTCGTCGATCGCGACGCTGTCGAGCGTGATCATGGCGACGCGTGCGACGCCGTTGGCGGTACTCACGCGGTGCGTAAATTCAGGGTCGCGAACATGTATGCCGGCACTAGCCGCGTCCTCGAAGGTCAGAGCGACGATCGAGGCGCCCGTGTCGACCATGGCCTCGACGGTGCGGCCGTTGACGCGGATGTTGCTGTGGAAGTGGCCGTGCGCTCCGGCCCTAAGCTGCACGGTTCTGCCGCCGGAGGTGCGCGGCGCTGCGGCTTCCTCGGAATCGGCTGCTGGCTTGTCGCCAGCCTCGTCGTCGGTGTCACTTTGGGGTTGGTCCGGACGATCCTCGCGAGGTGCGAAGTCGCTCGCCTCGAGATTGATCCCGAGCACATCGCGGACGAGATCGAGGTTCATGACGGTAATCGCGCCAAACCCGGCCAGGCCGACCCAAACCGTCGCCAGCTTCAACGCATTCGTCGCGGATGCCGAAAGGGCCATGCGATCCGACTTCTCGCCTGACTATACAACCGGCGGGGTCGGTCGCCATGCCACGGCCGTCAGGTCCGCAACGTCAGAAACTCCCCGGAGAACTCATATGACCGCAGACGGCTTAAGAAAGTCATACCGAGTAGATTCTCGCGCAGCGCACCGGGCTTGGCGACAAGGGCATCGACGCCCTGAATCTGGATCGAGCCGACCGCGATGCTGGTCAGGCGGACGTGGGCGGCATAGGTGACGCCGTTGGCGGTCTGCACCGGCACCGAGTAGTTGAGGCGGCGCGTGTCGACGCCCAGACGCATCGCATCCGCCTCGCGCAGCACGACAGTCGAAGCGCCGGTATCGACGAGCAGCGACATGGCCTGACCGTTGATCTTCGCGTTGGCGATGAAATGGCCATCGCGGCGCTTGCGGATGCGGACCGCCTGGCTGCCCGGTGTGGTCGTCTCGACCGACACGGCGTCGCCGGGTGGCATCAGTTCACCGCGCACGCGAAACGCGATCTGAGTGATTTCCTCGCGGAAGCTGTAGCCGGCGACCAGGCCCAGCGCGATCGCGGCCCAGGCCAAGAAATCCCGCGCGGCGTGCAACGTGCGGCCACGGTAGGAGCCCGCCAGCGACAGCGTGATCACGATGACGAAAGCGCCGATAAAGCCGGCAGCCGCGAGGTCCGGCCAATCGAGGCCGAACAGGGTCGCGTCGCCCGCGATCAGCAGGCCCATTGCCCCGACCAGCACCACGAGCAGCAGCAGCCAGCCCATCGCGTTTCCCTATTCTCCAGGTGCAACCGCCGCCGCGCGCTTGCGCTCCGGCAATCGATCCATAATTTTGCGGCGTTCCGCGGGCGTGAGGCTGCTCCAGGAGGCGATTTCGGCGAGCGTCCGCCCACAGCCCGAGCACAGCCCGGAGCTGGTGTCGACGACGCAGATCTGGATGCACGGACTTTCCATCTGGCTCCCGGCCACCTGCCTCGCCCAAACTCTCGCCGACGAACCGGGCGCTGCCGAGTTAAATAGGATGCGGAAGGACAGGTCGCAATGTCTCGATCCGCTGGGCGTTCAGCGTTGGCTCGGGCTAGCTGGCAGCGCGCGCTGCATAACGTGCCCGGACGCCGCGCACGGCGGTCGGCAGCGGACGGTGGCGCTCCTGGCCCAGGGGTTGGAGCGGTGGCATCGCCTCCATCACCCGTGGGCGGGGGATCGTGACGAGGACTTCAGTGCCCCGGCGCAGCTCGGAGCGGAGTTCGAATGTGCCGTCGTGCAGTTCGACCAGGCTTTTCACGATGGGCAGGCCGAGGCCCGTGCCGCCTTCGGCGTTCTCATGGGCAAGGGAGCCCTGGCCGAATGCCTGCATGATCCGGGGGATTTCCTCCCGCGGAATGCCCGGTCCGGTGTCGCGGATCGACAGCGTCTGGCCGCCTGAGGTGTCGCGGTAGACGCGGACCATGATGCGGCCGCCGCGCGGCGTGAATTTGAGCGCATTCGATAGCAGGTTGAGGCA
Source organism: Rhizobiales bacterium Ga0077530 (assembly GCA_001464855.1). Taxonomy (GTDB): domain Bacteria; phylum Pseudomonadota; class Alphaproteobacteria; order Rhizobiales; family Hyphomicrobiaceae. The sequence goes on along the minus strand of LNEA01000176.1, from coordinate 3,088 downwards.
GATCTGGCGCATCGCGCGTTCGTCCGCCCAGATCGTCGGTAGTGAGGCGTCGAGGTCGAGGTCGATCTCGAGGCCCTTGCTCTCGGCGCGCAGCTTGAGCAGCCGGTGGCAGTCGTCGACCACGTCGACGAGGCGGAACGATTCCTCGTGCAGGTCGTAGCGGCCGGCTTCGATGCGGGAGATGTCGAGGATCTCGTTGATCAGGTGGAGTAGATGGCTGCCGCTATAGTGCACGTTGGCGGCGTACTCCTTGTAGGTCGGGTTCTTGATCGGCCCGAGCAGCTCGGTCTTCATCACTTCGGAGAAACCAAGGATCGCGTTGAGCGGCGTACGCAGCTCGTGACTCATGGTCGCAAGAAAGCGCGACTTGGCGACGTTGGCACCTTCGGCGCGCCGCCGTGCCTCGTCGGAGGTGGCCTTTTCCTGCTCCAGCTCGGCGATCAGCGCGTCCTTTTCCGCCCGGTATTCGAGCATCGCCATCGCCGTCGAGTTGAGGCCCTTGGCGAGGAAGATGAAGTAGACGTGCACGCCCAGCGCCATCGACGCCATCGCCCAATAGAACGGGTGCCCGAGCAGAAGCAGGCGGAACACCACCGCCACCGTCATGGGGATGGTGCCGACGTAGAGGATCGGCAGCACGGTCGATGCGAACGTCATCCGGATCGCGAGCACCACAATCAGCGACGCGAAGATGAAGACATGCGACGAGGGATCCGTCGCGCCGAGCCCGACCAGCGCGAAGCCCGCCCACACGACGCCGTTGATCGTCTCGGCGAGCAGCAGACGGCGGCGCCAGACTTTCAGATTGATTTCGCTGCGCGGTGTCGCGACGTAGCGTCGGCACAACTCGAGCAGGATGACCTTGGCGCCGATGACCAGCGCCAGCCACAGGATGGCCTCTGTCTTGGTCGCCCAGAACATCGAGGCCAGCGAGAAGATCACCGCGAGAAGCTGGATGGTCGCGACGGCACTGAGTTCGTTGCGCACGAACATCAGCATCATCTCGTGTTCGAACTCGGGCTTCACGTGGCCGCCCTGCGTGAGGCGCTCGCGCGCCTCGCGTACCTTGAAGCCGGGATGCTCGCGCACGATCCGCGGCCGGCGCGAGCTTACGCTCGGCTCGGAGAGTCCCCGCTCGGATGCTGTGGCGACAGATGTCACGTCTCGACCCCGGATCTCGGTCGCAGTCGATCGCGTCGCATATCTGTCCGACCGGGGACGCATTCCCCTCCGGCGGACCGATCCCTCAACACGAATGCCTGACCCAGGCCGGAGGATGTCGCGCAATTCTTAAGTTCGCGTTTACTCTGACGCGAAGGTTATAAGCTTATTGCAGGAAACGCGAAAATTAGCGTCCGAATGATACCACTCGTTTACCCGACCAGTCACGAACCGGGCGCGTGGCCATCGGGGGCGGAACGGGTGGGGAACTTGCCCGGCCTTCGGTTGCGCCTCGCCCTGCGCTCGAATACGAATACCTGAGGCGCGGCTGCGCCCAGCTGGAGAATTCCAACAATGAAAATCCTCGAGACCCGGTTGGCCCCCAATCCGCGCCGTGTGCGCATTTTTTTGGCGGAAAAGGGCATCGAGGTGCCATTCGAGCAGGTCGATCTGATGAAGGGCGACCTCAAGACCGACGCCTTCACCAAGCTGAACAAGCTCCAGCGGGTCCCGGTATTGGTCCTCGACGATGGAACCTCGATCTGCGAATCGATGGCCATCTGCCGTTATTTCGAGGAGCTACAACCCAGCCCGGCCCTGTTCGGCACCGGACCGCTCGGGCGCGCCCAGGTCGAGATGTGGCAGCGGCGCATGGAACTCGGGCTGCTCAACTCGATCGCCAGCGCCTTCCGCCACCTGCACCCGGCGATGGCCTCGCTCGAGGTGCCGCAGGTTGCCGCTTGGGGCGAGGCCAACAAGCCGCGTGCGCTCGAGATGCTGCAGTTGCTCGACGAGCAACTCGGCGCCAATCGTTACGTCGCGGGTGACACCTATTCGGTTGCCGATATCACGGCCATGGTGGCCATCGACTTCATGAAGCCGGCGCGGGTCACGCGCCCGGAAGGCCTCGCCCATCTCGAGCGGTGGTATGGCGAGGTTTCCAGCCGGCCGAGTGCCAAGGCCTGATGAGCTAAACGTCGGCCTCCCATCGACGGCTCGATCGACAGCAACGAGGTCCCCCTCGAAATGCCCATGAAGCTGACCATCGTTGGGTGTGGCGACGCCTTCGGTTCCGGCGGGCGCCTCCAGACCGGCTACCATATCGATCTCGGCGACCACCGCTTCCTGATCGACTGTGGTGCCACCAGCATCATCGGCCTGAACCGCTGCGGCATCGACCCCAACGGCATCTCGACGATTTTCATCTCGCACCTTCATGGCGACCATTTTGCCGGTCTCGTGTGGTGGCTGCTTCATGCTCAGCACGTCGCCAAGCGTCCAAATCCCCTGGTCGTCGTCGGCCCGCCCGGTATCGAGGCGCGCGCCATGACCGCCGCCGAGACGCTGTTCCCGGGTTCGACCAAGGTCCCGCGCCGCTACGAGCTGAAGTTCATCGAGTGCCATGCTGGCACGCCCCTGACCGTCGGACCGGTGACGGTGACGGCATGGGAGGTTTCGCATCCGTCGGGCGCGCCGTCGCATGCGCTGCGTTTCGAAGCCGGTGGGAAGATCCTCGCATTTTCCGGCGATACCGAATGGGTCGAGGCGCTGGTTCCGGTCAGCTCTGGCGCTGATCTCTTTATCGCCGAGTGCTACGCCTTCGACGGCCCGGTCAAATTCCACACGAGCTGGGAAATTCTCGAGCGGAACCTGCCGCGCATCACGGCGAAGCACGTGATGCTGACTCACATGAACAACGCGATGCTGGCACGCCGGCATGAGATTTCGCGCCCGAACATCCTGCTCGCGGAGGATGGGCTGGTCGTCGACGTATGAGGCCGGCGATCCGTCGCGCCCGTCACACGTCCGGCGATCTCGACGCGCTTGTTGCCGACATCCGCGCCTGCCGTCATTGCCGCGATCAACCGGTTGGGCGGCCGCTGCCGCACGAGCCGCGCCCCGTTCTTCGCGTCAGCGCCACCGCGCG
>LNEA01000175.1 GCA_001464855.1 Rhizobiales bacterium Ga0077530 | reverse complement strand
ACGCGCGATGGAGTTCCACCGCACTGCGCGCCGGCGTCACAACGTCGTAGCGACCCTGGACGATGGCGCCGGGAATACCTGCGAGCTTCGGCGCATCGTGCAGCAGTTGGCCGTCCACGGCGAGAAATCCCCGGTTCACGAAGTAGTGGCACTCGATACGCGCGAATGCGAGGGCGTACGCGTCCGATGAGAACGCCCTGATGCGGGCTGGATCGGGACGCAACGCCATGGTCGAGGCCTCCCACAGGCACCACGCCCGCGCCGCCTCGATCTGGATCCGAGGATCGCTATGGGTGAGACGGCGATGATAGGCTGAAATGGGATCGTGACGTTCGGCCGACGGCAGCGCCGACAGGAACGCGTCAAATGCCTCCGGAAACAGCCAGCTCGCGCCCTCCTCATAAAACCATTTGATCTCGGCTTCGCGCAGCATGAACACGCCGCGCAGGATGATTTCGGTGACGCGGGCGGTGTACGTCTCGGCGTAAGCGACGGCGAGCGTCGCCCCCCACGATCCGCCCATGACCTGCCACCGATCGACGCCGAGATGCGTCCGTAGCCGCTCCATGTCGTCGATGAGGTGACCCGTCGTGTTCTCGACGAGGCTCGCGTGCGGTGTCGAGCGGCCGCAGCCACGCTGATCGAACAGGATGATGCGGTACTTTGCGGGATCGTGGTAGCGACGCATCGTTGGATTGCTGCCCCCACCCGGTCCGCCGTGGACAACGACTACCGGCTTGCCGTCGCGGTTGCCGCATTCCTCGAAATAGAGTTCGTGTCCGTCGGACACTGGCAGGCGGCCCGTGCGATAGGGCTCGATCGGGGCATACAGACCGAACTGCTCGCGCGAAGACATGTTCCGCTCCTGATCCGGCCGTCCATCCGCCCAGCGCTCAGCCGCCTGTTTGGCGCCGACGATCGGCAAGTGCCAAGCGGACTTCGCGATCATAGAGCGTATCGCCGCCGGGTACGCGCAAATCCCGCACCAATTCCAACACGTGGCGTGCCGGCGCTGGTGTCATCAAACTCGCAATTGCGCTGGCAATCAATGCTGCCGGCGCGCCAGCCACAGCCGCCATCGGCCCCGGCAGGCCAATTCCCGCGAGTTCACCACCGAGCATGGCAATCACGGCGACGCCCAGCCCGACCAGCAGCCCCATCATGGCCCCCCAGCCATTGCAGCGCTTCCACCAGATCGACAGCAGCAGCACGGGGAATGCGGTCGATCCGGTGAGGGCCAGCGACCACATCAGCAATTCGAGCGGATCTCCCGGTACGACCAGCGCCAACCAGGCGCCGAGCGTGGCGATGGCGACGAATGCCAGACGCAGCGCGGTGCGGCGCGGCCCATCGGCTGCCAACTCACTGCGCGGCCCGCTGATGACATCCTCGGCGAGGATCGTGCCGAGCGCGTATATTCCGACAGCCGCACCCGCCAGCGCCGCCGCCAGCAGCCCGGCGAGCACCATATAAACGATCGCTGTTGGCACCTCTGTCGCCGCGAGCAGGATCAGGAACGCACCGTCCCGCTTAATCGCAAGGCTTGATAGCGCCAGCTTGGCTGTCCCCGTATCGACCGCGATCAGTTCGCGCGCGATCAGGCCCGAGGCCCACGGCGGCAACTGACCGGCGGGCAAGCCGGCAATGTCGGTGATCGCAATTTCACGCAGAAAAACGCCGACTGCCGACATCGTCATAAAAATCAGAGTGACCAGGCAGATCGTCCAACCGACCGACTTTCGTGTTGCATAAACGCCAGGCGTAGCGCCGATCCGCGCCAGCAGTGTCGGCTGGCCGGCAACGCCCGCCATGACCGCGAGAACCGACATGAGGAACGCGCCCTGGCCGATATTGGCGAATGGCGATCCGAAACGGCGGGTCGCCGCCTCGAAACCGGTCCCCGGAAGATCGAAAGCGAAGTAATCGGCGACGACATTGGGTATCCCCTGCGCCAACTCGAGCCGCACGATCGCCCGCATGATGCGGCCGTGATTGAGTTGTGGCACCGGTAGTTGGGACATCAAAACAGCGACGATCGCGACCGGAATCAGGACGGCCAGCATCACCAGAATGCCCTGCGCGGCGCTGGTCCAACTCAATGAACGCAAACCGCCGCTGACGAGCACAATGACGGTCAGCAGCAAAATCGACA
>LNEA01000174.1 GCA_001464855.1 Rhizobiales bacterium Ga0077530 | reverse complement strand
GCGCATCTTTTTTTCATCGGCCCGAAGCCGGCGTCGCGCTACCCGCTCGGCAAGATGATGGCCGACGGTAATGCGACGCTGGTGTCGTGGTCGCTCGTCGGCGACATGCGCTGGATCCAGCCGTCGCCGACCGGGCTTCGCCAAAAGGGCGCGCCCAAGCCGGGCGACGCCACGCGCTGGTTCAAGGAAGAGATTGCGCGCGTCACGCAGCACGCGCGGGCGCAGAAAATCAAGATTGTCACGAAGCCAGAGGACGTCGACCGCGCGCTCAAGGGCGAGCCGCATGTCGTGCTGTCCGTCGAGGGGGCGAGTTTTCTCGACGATGGCATCGAGAGCCTCACGGTCGCGTACGATGCGGGCATCAGGCATATCCAGCTCGTCCACTTCGTGCGCAACACGATCGGCGATTTCCAGACCGAGCCGCCGACGCACAACGGGTTGACCGAGTACGGGCAGCAGGTGGTCAAGGAATGCAACCGGCTCGGCATTCTCGTGGATCTTGCGCATTGCACGAGCGCGGCGGTGGGGCAGGCGCTGGCGGCGTCGAGTGCGCCGGTGGTGTGGTCGCACAGTTCCGTAACGAAGGGCGGCCTCTTCAAGCGCAACGCCGCGTGGATGAAGCGTCAGCTCGGCATGGAGCAAGCCAAGGCGATCGCGGCCAAGGGTGGCGTCGTCGGCCTGTGGGGGCTCAGGTCCGATGTCGGATCGACGGTCGAGTCCTATGGCGACCGGATGCTGGAAATGGCGAAATGGCTCGGCGATGACCATGTGGCCTTCGGCACCGACATGAACGCCGTCGCGAACTCGCCGGTTGCGACGTACGCAGACGTGCGCCGCGTCGTCCGCCACCTGGAGAAGCGCGTTGATGTCGCCAGCGTCCGCAAGATCGCGATCGGCAACTACGCCCGCGTGCTGCGCAGCGCCATGGACGGCGCGAAAGTGTAAGCGCGACAGCGTTCCACCCATCACGAATGGGTCATCTGCTGCGGCTCGCGTGCTACTGGCGGCGCGTGCGGGTTGACCCGCCCGCCCTAGCTCCTGCTATGCTCGCAGTTGAGCCAGTCCGCGGGGCCATCCCGGGGCCGAAATCCCAACGATAAATCGAGGAACGCGACATGAGCGCACCGATCGACCTGTACTTCTGGCCGACGCCGAACGGCCACAAGATCACGATCATGCTGGAGGAGTGCGGGCTTGCCTACCAGCTGATCCCGATCAACATCGGCAAGGGCGACCAGTTCAAGCCGGACTTCCTGAAGATCGCGCCGAATAATCGGATGCCGGCCATCGTCGATCCCGACGGCCCCGGCGGGCAACCGATCTCGGTGTTCGAATCCGGCGCCATCCTTCAGTATCTCGGGCGCAAGACTGGGAAATTCTATCCGGCGGACGAGCGCAAGCGCGTTGCCGTCGACGAATGGGTGTTCTGGCAGATGGCGGGGCTCGGCCCGATGGCGGGACAGGCCAATCACTTCCGCAATTACGCGCCGGAAAAGATCCCCTACGGGATCAACCGCTACACCGACGAGGTGAACCGGCTCTACGGCGTGCTCGACAAGCGCCTCGCCGGGCGCGAGTACATCTGCGACGAGTATTCGATCGCCGACATCATCAGCTTCCCATGGGTGCGCCGGCACGAGAACCAGGGCCAGAACCTTGCCGATTTTCCGGATCTCGAGAAGTGGGCGGCGCGGATGAATGCGCGCCCGGCGGTGGCGCGCGGCGTTGCGGCGGGCGCCGAGCTGAGATCGGCGAGCTACAGCCTCGGCCAGGACAAGGAAGCGCAGAAGATTCTGTTCGGCCAGCGCGCGCGGTCTTAATCGCAACGATGACGCCCGTCGGTGGGCGCAGTACACAATTTGGGAGAGATGCCGAAAGTGGAAAAGATCCATATCGAGTTCACGCTGTTCTCGGCGTTCTACTCGCCGCTGATTTCGACGATGTCGGGCGGGTTCCTCAAGGCCGAAGGTCTCGACGCGTCGTGGTCGGTGGCGCCGCCGGGCGTGTCGGCGATCAAGTCGCTCGAGGAGGGGACCGCGCAGGTCATCCAGACCGCGCCGAGCCAGGCGTTCACCTCGCTTGCGAAGGGCGAGACGCCGGTCGCGGTGCATTTCGCGCAAATCAATGAGATGGACGGCTTCTTCATCACCGCGCGCGAGCCTGATCCAGGCTTCACCTGGAAAAAGCTCGAAGGCGCGGAGGTCGTGCTGTTCGGTGCGGGCCAGCCGCTCGCGATGTTCAAGTACGCGTGCCACAAAGCCGGGATCGACTTCGCCAAGATCAAAGTGATCAGCCCCGGTGG
>LNEA01000173.1 GCA_001464855.1 Rhizobiales bacterium Ga0077530 | reverse complement strand
TCGACGTTCCTGATCGACACCGTCTACAAGGCCGCCGCGCGCAAGCTCAACGGCGCGCGCGAGGCGCCGGGCGCGCACGAGCGCATCGAGGGTTTTGAACTGCTCGACAAGGTGATCGACATCGACCAGTCGCCGATCGGGCGCACGCCGCGCTCGAATCCCGCGACGTATACGGGCGCATTCACACCCATCCGGGAATGGTTCGCGAACCTCCCGGATTCCAAGGCGCGCGGCTACGGTCCCGGCCGCTTCTCGTTCAACGTCAAGGGTGGGCGCTGCGAAGCCTGCCAGGGCGACGGCGTCATCAAGATTGAGATGCACTTCCTGCCCGACGTCTACGTCACCTGCGACCAATGCAAGGGCAAGCGCTACAACCGCGAGACGCTGGAAATTCACTTCCGCGACAAGTCAATTGCCGACGTGCTGGACATGACGGTCGAGGAAGCCGTCGGGTTCTTCAAGGCGGTGCCGGCGATCCGCGACAAGATGGAGACGCTGCATCGCGTCGGTCTCGGCTACATCAAAGTCGGCCAGCAGGCGACCACCCTGTCGGGCGGCGAAGCGCAGCGCATCAAGCTCGCCAAGGAGTTGTCACGCCGCGCGACCGGGCGCACGCTCTACATTCTCGACGAGCCGACGACAGGGTTGCATTTCCACGACGTTGCGAAACTGCTGGAGGTGCTGCACGAGTTGGCGGATGCTGGCAACACCGTCGCGGTGATCGAGCACAATCTCGAAGTCATCAAGACAGCCGACTGGCTGATCGATCTCGGTCCCGAAGGCGGCGACGGCGGCGGCGAGATCGTGGCCGAGGGCGCACCCGAGGATGTGGCCAAGGCGAAAGCCAGCTACACCGGCCAGTTCCTCAAGGAACTGTTCGCGCGGCGGGCGAAAGCGAAGGGATGGGCGCATCCCCTATTTGACTTACCGCTTCCCCTCCCTCAGTCTTTGCGCGCCATTTCAAAGCTTTTTGAGGCACGTAAATATGAGCGACAATCTCCCCTACATGGTATCGCCCGGCAGCATCCCAAAAATTCTCGAGAAAATTCAACACGCGCGGCGGCCCGAACGATTCACACAGGACTTTCTCGAGACGATACTCGGGTTCACCAGCAGCAGCGCGCGCCCGATTATTCCATTACTAAAGAGAATTGGATTTCTAAATGCTGACGGTACGCCTACCCGTCTCTACGACCAGTTCCGCAATCCGGACACTCAAGGCGTAGCTATGGCCGAGGCGCTAAGGATTGGATACAAGGAGCTTTATGATCGAAACGAGTATGCCCACGCGCTTTCGAGAGACAAACTAAACTCACTCGTAATAGAGATCACCGGGGCGGAGAAGGACAATCGCGCGGCTCAAGCAATTGCCTCCACGTTTTGGACATTGAAAGAACTGGCCGACTTCGAAGGAGCAAGCGTTCGCGCATCTTCGCCCGCGCCGGACATTTCCGTCGAACATCGAAATCGGGGAGACGCACAACAGCGGCTCAAGAGTGAACTCGATGCGGCCCCAAGCAACCTTGGCTTCAACGTGGCTTATACGATCAATCTGAATCTCCCCGAGACGACTAATCCGGAAGTCTTCAACGCAATATTCAAAGCACTTCGAGAGAATTTGCTGAGGTGACTCAATGAACCCATTGGATCAATTTCGCTTCTTTGGGCACAACAACATATTCCTGGAAGCGGATCTAAGGCGCCTTGAGGAAGAGTTGGAAGTCGACTTAGGACATAGAGATCGAGCTGAACGAGGAGTAGACGAAAAATATTACCCTCAATTCTCTCAGGTTCTACGCCTGGAAGCTGAGCGTATGGCGCAGCACTACACTATATTCTACTGTTTGGAGAATTTTGCTCGCGAGCTGATTTCATCGCGCCTTCTCGACGCATACGGCGCCAATTGGTGGCCTGAGAAGGTTCCAGAACAGGTCCGCCGCAATGCTGAGTCAAATCAGAAAAGAGAGCTCGCCTCTGGCATTACTCCTCGTTCAAGTGAGCTGATTGACTACAGCAATTTTGGGGAGCTTGCCGAGATTGTGAAGACGAATTGGGATCTGTTCGGGGACACGTTTCGAGACATTCGTGCACTTGAGCGGGTCCTGGCTAATCTCAACACCCTTAGAGCCCCGATCGCACATTGTAAGCCACTTGCTGAGGATGAAGTCCTGCGGGAGCTGATCGAAGTGATGAACCTTCCCCCACTCCCCCACGCACGCGCGCGGTCCAAGCCGAGGGCTTGGCGCTGACGCGCGGCGCGCATGTGTGCGCCAACCGCACGCGGGCGTGGGGGAGGCCCGTCCGTCGCCCCATGCCGTGGATGACGCACGCGAAAATCGCGGCGCTGCGTTATGATGCGGGTCACGCCCACTCGGGGAGTTCACATGCGGATGACTACGACACTGGCCACAGCGCTTGCCGCCGCCACGATTGCGTTCGCGACAACGCCCGCGTCGGCGCAAGCCTACGTCGGAACGTGGGGCACGAACGCGGCGCAATGCCAGGTCGACCAGAGCCTTCAGAACGCGCCGATGGTGATCGCACGCAACCGCTACGACCAGCACGAGGCGCACTGCACCTTCATCAGCGT
>LNEA01000172.1 GCA_001464855.1 Rhizobiales bacterium Ga0077530 | reverse complement strand
GCACACCTACACCATCGCCGTCCAAGGCGGCACGCTCCGGATGGCGGACCGGTACGGCTCGCGACGCTTGATGCGGTGTAAGTAGTTTTTGCTCTTCTCTTGCCGCGGGCGCGTACGGCTGCGCCTACACGCGCCGCGGGGCTGCCTCGCCGGTCGGCGATTTCACCTCGCGGCCTTCGGCCGCTACTTTGTTGCCGCGGTCGCCAACGCCTTCGGCTACTGGCGCCGCGGGTCGTGCCCCTCCTGTCGCGTTCTCACCTCGCGGCCTTCGGCCGCCACAGCAGCCAAAGGCTCCAAGTGTAAAAAACGCGGGGGTGCGGGGGGCCCCCCCGCGCGGGTCGTAGGGCCTGCGGCCCTACTCGACACACACACCAATCCGCCCACCCCGCTCGGGCGCCGGGCTTGCTATCACGGGCAATCTTTCGCGACGGAGATAACGGCGTCTGGTGCGGTCAGCTACGCGCCGGCGCCGGACGTCTGGCGGCTGGCCAACAGCGTGGTGAGTTCGGACCCGACCTCAGACGGTGCGCTCCCGCGGGCCATGCGCATGAACGCCTCGACGCGACGTCCATCCTCGTAGAGATCGTAGCGCCCAATGAGGCCGCCACGCATTTCGATCACGATCCGCCGCGATCCCTCGATGATGCAGCCGCTCTCGCGGTGGCGCAGCGTGAACATGACGTGCGCGCGCACGGCGTCGCCGTCGACGCTAACGATCGTCGGCTCGTAGCGCAGGTAATCGAACTCCGCGAGCACGGAAAAGGCGAGATCGCGCACGCGTTCGGTCCCGCTATAGACGCCCGCGAGCGGCGAGGCGTCCGGCCCGTTGTGAATGGTGTAGACGATCTCGGGATGCAGATGCGCGAGCGCCATCTCCACATCCTGAGCGCTCCAGCAGGCAAAAAACGCTTCAACAACCGAGCGCACTTCCATTCCCCATTCCCTTATGTCCCCGGCCCCGCATCATCGTCGCAAGGTAGAATACCCTGCGCTTATGCTCCGGCCCCGGACCCTTCCCTCGCGCGCCCACGCGGCAGTTGCGGTGGGCTCTCAACCTGGTTCGTCGCGACGCGGTACTGCGTCATGCGCATGAACGCCTCGACCATGCGGTCATCGTAGAAGGCGTCGATACGTCCGATAAGGCCGTCCTGGAATTGGACCACGAGGCGTCGCGTGTCTTCGAGGACCTCGCCGGTCGCGCGGTGGCGATAAATGTAGCGCACGTGAGCGCGCGCCCCATTGCCGACGACCCTGATGAACTTCAGCGAATATTCCAGCACATCGAAATTCGCGAGAACGTCGAACATGAGATTGCGCAGGTCGTCACGCCCGCGCTTTTCACCCCCGAACGGCAGGACTTCGCTCGAGGCGTGCACCTTGTAGATGATGTGCTCGTGGAGATGCAGCAGCGTCATCTCGACGTCTTCAGTCGCCCAGCAGGCAATCCAAGATGTGACGATTGCCTCATTGTCCATTTCAGGACACCTCACGTGGCAACTGAGCAGGCCCGCAATCGCGCGGCGAGCCCGGCCGATCGTGATCGCGCGTCACGGGCGGCTGGACCAAACCGATTTGGCAGCGTTGATGGCGGGCCACCTTGCGCGGTGCAGGTGGCTTCTCCGCCTGCGCGCTTGTCACATGATGCTGCGTCAACCGTATGAACGCATCGACGAGCTGGTCGTCATGATATCGGTCCATGCGAATGATGAGGCCGTCCTTGAGACGGAACACCAGCCGTCGCGTGCCCTCGAGGATCTCGCCGGACTGACGATGCTGATATTTGAACGAGACCCGAGCGCGGACGATGTCGCCCTCCGCGCCGTTGATCTGCGATTCGTATTTCAGATAGTCGAAGTCCTTGATGATCGTGAAGAGAAGATCGCGCACCGCTGCCTTGCCGCGCGTCACCCCGACGTATGGGAACTCACTCATCCCGGAGTGGAGCTCGTATTCCATGTCCGGGTGATAATGCATGGACGCCAGCTCGACGTCCTGCACCGACCAGCACGCGAAAAACGACTGCACGATCTCTATGTTATTCATCGGCGATGCCCCGCGCAGGGTGCAGCGGGCACCATGCGCCAATAGTTTTCCCGACCTTCGCGGTGTATCGACACACTAGCAACACATGGTCCTCCGAATGCCACGCCCCTACTAATGCTCCAAATACGGATTAATCGATCCACCGTACATAATTCGGGCAGATTTTCAACATTCGGTCAGCCGACGTATCACCGCAGGGCGGGACCTGGTGTGGACTGGAGGTAACAGAGCCGGCTTCTCAGACTTCCGATCATCTCAGCTCAGATGACTGGAATTTGCGGCGCCGCTTCGCGCGGCAACACCCCCTCCAGACGAGGATCCGGAGAGCATTCGACTCCGCGCGCATAGGGGATGAAACCCGAGCGAATATAGAATGCTAGCGCGTCCGGGTGGTCGTTGCTGCAGGTGTGGACCCAGAAACGGCCGATGCGTGGCGCACGCCCCCAAACTCGCTCGATCGCGCGGTTCATGAGGAAGCGTCCCGCACCGACGCCGATGGCCTCTGGGACGACGCCGAAAAAGGCCAATTCGCACGCGCCGTTCTGGCGAAAATCCAACTCCAGGAGACCGACCGTGTCGGGACCGATCATCAGATCATAGATTTCGACAGCATCTGCCGTGAGAATTGCCGTCAGCGCACTGTTGTCGAGCCGCAGTCGCGACGCCCAAAGCCACGGCTCACCGACGCGACGAAAGCGCTCGAGAAATCCCACGACGTCAGGATGGATGCGCTGAAGCGCCATGCCGCCGGCGGCCGGCTCGGGTCTCGGTTGTGGCGGCGCGTGCATCTCGAGGTACGTCACCACCTCGGCGATCCAGCCCGCGGGCAACATCTGGTGGCGCGGCGGTAGCGCACCTGCTCCCTCGCCCGAAGTCATCGCAAGCCTCTCCCGCCTCGTCGATCCAGCATCGCATCCACCGTCGTCTCGCGTTGCAGACTGTCCTGATCTGCGCCGGGACGCCATGCGGCAGTTTCGGCGAGTCTCCTACTCGTCGTTCTCGAGCCGGTGCCGGGCCAACCGCATGAATGCCTCGACGAGTGCCGCGTCATGATACTCGTCGACTCTTGTGATCAGCCCGTCTCTCAGCGTGATCACCAGGCGCTTGCTGCCGACGAGATCCTCGCCCGTCCGCCGGTGATGATAGACGAAGCTTACCTGCACGCGTGCCACGTCGCCTCGAACGCCCAGGATAACTGGCTCGTACTTGCGATAATCAAAATCGGCGAGGATCGCATAGAGGATGCCCTTGATCCGCTCTTTGCCGTGTGTTTCGCCGCCGAATGGCAGCGCCTCATTGGAGATATGGAGTGCGTAGACGACATCATCGGCGGTGTGCGCGACCGTCAATTCGACATCCTGCGCTATCCAGCTCGTGAGGAACGATATGACAACGTCTCGATTGCCCATGGCCCGGACCACTCGGCCAACGCGCCGGTTCGCTAGCTCCCCTCCTCACGGCCATGCGTGAGCCCGAACTTCATAATTTCCACGACGAGTTCACGCGTATCCATTTAAAAACTCCACAAAACAATCATTATGCGTTGAACGTATAATGCCTGTCATAATTGTCAAAATTGGCTTCCGTCGCGGCGGCCCCAGCGCGCTCTTTGCGGAGCGCCGGACATGGTCTAGCCTAGCCGTTGTCCCAACTCGCAACTTCAAACAAAAGTTATACGGAGCAACGCCATGGATCTCGGAATCAAGGGCAGGACAGCCATCGTGTGCGCGGCTTCCAAAGGGCTCGGCAAGGGCACTGCCCTCGCGCTGGCGCAGGAGGGGGTCAACGTCGTCATCACGGCGCGCACCAAGTCCGAGATCGAAGCGACAGCCGAGGAAATCCGCAAGGCAACCGGCGTGAAGGTGACGGCGATTGCCGGCGACATCACCACCGAAGAGGGCCGCAAAGCCGTGCTTGCCGCGTGCCCCGACCCCGACATCCTCATCAACAATGCGGGCGGCCCGCCCCCCGGCGATTTCAAGGACTTCACCCTCGACGACTGGCGCAAGGCGGTCGAGTGGAACATGATCACGCCCATCGCGCTGATCAAAGCCACGGTCTACGGCATGATGGATCGCGGCTTCGGCCGCATCGTCAATATCACCTCGCAGTCGGTGAAAGCCCCCATCGCGTCATTGGAACTCTCCAACGGCGCACGTACCGGCCTCACCGGCGCCATCGCCGTCATTGCGCGCAAAGCCTCGCGTAACAACGTCACGATCAACAACATTCTTCCCGGTCCCTTCGACACCGACCGCCTCCGCAGTTCGACCAAGCGTATGGCCGAGTTGCAGGGCCAGGACGAGGACAAGGTCGTCGCGTCGCGCAAGGCCGCGATCCCCGCTGGCCGCTTCGGCACGACCGTCGAATTTGGCGCAGCGGCCGCGTTCCTGTGCTCGCAGCACGCCGGCTTCATTACCGGCCAGAACCTGCTCCTCGACGGCGGCAGCTTCCCAGGATCGATGTAGGAGTCTGTTTGCGGCGGTCGCCGACGGCTTGGCCTACCGGCGCCGCGGGCTGCCTCTCGGTCGCGCTCTCACCTCGCGGCCTTCGGCCGCTAAAACTCATCCCTTCTCCCCGTCCTATTCGGGGAGAAGGCCACGCCGGAGGCGTGCTTTCAGCACGACATGAGGGGAGCCACCAAACGCAAGCGCCGGCACGTTATGCGTTACTCATGTCACTTAACCTCGCAGTGAGCGGTAGCTGCTCACGCCATGCTGATGGCCAGCGCGTCGCCGTCCGGTGCCAGGGCGTCATCAGTGACCATTTCGGCCACGACAGTTTTGGCCTTGAGCACCGCAGATCCCCAGATCGTCGCAAACGC
>LNEA01000171.1 GCA_001464855.1 Rhizobiales bacterium Ga0077530 | reverse complement strand
ATCGAGACGCTGCTCGGGCCGACACCCTTCAAGGACTTCGGCGTCGCGTCGACCTACGGGCTCGACACTGCACTCGTGATTGCCTTGGCGCTGGCCGCTTTCGCCGTGCTGTTCGGCACCCGCCACATCGACGCCACCGAGCACCAGGACGGCTTGATGCTGGCGATTGCGGCGGAGTCTCTTGTCAAGCTCGCGGCGTTCCTCGCGGTCGGCATTTTTGTGATTTTCGCCATGTTCGGCGGCCCCTCCGGTTTCATGGAGAAGGTTGCCGCCAATCCGCAGCTCCAGGCCACATTCGCGCAAGGACCGAGCGGTAGCGCCTGGTTGACGGTGACCATCCTCAGTATGGCATGCATCATTCTGCTGCCGCGCCAGTTTCACGTTACGGTCGTCGAGAACAACGCCGAATCTGAAATACGCCGCGCGTCGTGGCTGTTCCCGACCTATCTCGTCCTGATCAACCTGTTCGTCGTGCCGATCGCGATCGCGGGTCTGTTGTTCCTTCCCGATTTCACCGTCGCGCCGGACATGTTTGTGCTGGCGCTTCCTATGTGGGCGGGCGCCGATACGCTGGCCATGATCGCGTTCATCGGCGGCCTCTCCGCCGCGACGGCGATGGTGATCGTCGAATCCGTGGCGCTCGCGATCATGATCTGCAACGGCCTGCTGGTGCCGTGGATGCTGCGCCGCCGGATCGACGTGCTGTTGATCCGACGCGTTGCGATCTTTGCCGTCATCCTGCTCGGCTACATGGTGCATCGTGCGCTTGGCCAAGTGCAGGCGCTCGCCGCGATCGGGTTGATCGCGTTCGCCGCGATCGCACAGTTGGCACCCGCATTCTTCATCGGGCTGATCTGGCGACGCGGCACCGCGCGTGGGGCCATCGCCGGTATCCTCGTAGGCTTCGGCATCTGGGCCTATACTTTGCTGTTGCCGTGGGTGGCGCGCGCCGGATGGCTGCCGATGAGCCTCCTAGCGGATGGGCCTTTCGGGATTGGATTTCTACGACCACAAGCGCTTCTCTTTCTGCAGTTCGAGCCGCTCACTCACGGCGTGCTGTGGAGTCTGCTGTCCAACATCTCCGCATATATCTTCGTGTCGCTGCTACGCGCGCCGGAGCCGATCGAGCGGATGCAAGCGCAGATCTTCGGCGCAGCCGATCCTCCGACCGCACCGCCGACACCAGTTTTCCGCCTGTGGCGCACAGCCGTCACGGTCGGAGAACTCAAGCACACGGTGGCGCGCTATCTCGGCAGCGAACGAGCGGAGCGTTCCTTCGCAGAGTACGAAACGTCGCGAGCTTCGCCCCTTGTGAGTGAGGCGGAAGCGGATATCGGCGTCCTGAGGTTCACCGAGCATCTATTGACCAGTGCCATCGGAGCGGCGTCGGCGCGGCTGGTGCTGTCGCTGCTGCTCAGACGCGGTAACGTCTCCGGGCAATCGGCACTTCGACTGCTGGACGACGCGTCCGAAGCACTCCAATACAACCGCGACCTCCTCCAGTCGGCGCTCGATCAGGTTCGCCACGGGCTCGGTGTATTCGACCGCGACATGCGCCTGATCTGCTGGAACCGCCAGTACCGCGAACTCTTGAACCTGCCGGCGGAACTTGGGCGGGTTGGCGTTCCGTTGGAGCAGATCCTGCGTGATTGCGCCGAGCGCGGGGACTTCGGGCCGGGCCCCGTTGAAGGCCATGTCAGCGAGCGCTTCTTGAAACTCGCGGTGCGGCGCGAAACCTTCCGCGAACACCTCGCGCCGACCGGGCGTATCCTCGAGATCCGCACCTCACCGATGCCACAAGGTGGCATTGTCACGACGTATCTCGACATCACCGACCAGGTAGCCGCGTCGGAAGCGCTCGCACGCGCCAATGAAACGCTCGAACGCCGCGTCGGAGAGCGCACAGCCGAACTGACGCGCGTCAACGAAGCACTGAGCGACGCCAACCTCGCCAAGACGCGGTTTCTCGCGGCGGCGAGCCATGATCTGCTCCAGCCGCTGAATGCAGCGCGGCTCTATGCGTCGAGCCTGATCGAGCGGTCGCTGCCGAGTGATGCCCAGCGCCTTGCCAACAACGTCGACAGTTCCCTCGAGGCGGTCGAGGAAATTCTCGGAGCGCTGCTCGATATTTCGCGGCTCGACGCCGGCCAGTTCGAACCTGAAAGCCGTCCCATCGCGCTCGGTGAACTGATGTCGCAACTCGAACTCGCCTTCGAGCCAATGGCGCGCGCGAAGGGCCTCGAGTTCCGCGTCGTGCCAACCCGAGCGCTGGTTCATTCCGATCCCCGACTGCTACGCCGCGTGCTCCAGAACCTGCTGTCGAACGCGATCAAGTATACGTCGCGGGGCAAGGTCCTGTTCGGCGTGCGGGCGCGCGGGGACCGTATCGAGATCCAGGTTTGGGATTCCGGGCCCGGCATCGAACCGTCGCAGCAGGCACTTGTTTTCAAGGAGTTCCATCGTCTGGACGCCACTGCCGCGACCGAGCGCGGACTTGGTCTCGGGCTGTCCATTGTCGAGCGTATCGGTAGAGTGCTCGAGGCGCCGGTTGGGCTGCGGTCGCTGCCAGGGAAGGGGTCGCTGTTTACGGTCAGCCTGCGCCGCGTGCCGGGCGTCGCGAGCCGCGGTCGCGTTCCGGATCAGAAGCCGACGGTCGGTGACATTCGCGGCCTCAATGTCCTCTGCATCGACAACGAAATCGACGTTCTCAACGGTATGCAGTCGCTGCTCGATGGCTGGGGCTGTCGGTCGGCAATGGCCACGAGCCGTGGCGAAGCGTTGCAGCGGATCGAGACGATGAGCGGTCTGCCGAGCGTTATTCTGGCTGACTATCATTTGCATGGGGGAACGGGCGTCGAAGCGGTGCAAGCGATCTTCGCGACCGCCGGGCGAATCCTCCCGGTGGTCATCATCACGGCGGATCACTCGCCGGAGGTGCGCAAGCCGCTCAAGGCCGCGCAGCTTCGTGCCATCCTCGCGCGTATTTCAACGCAGTCGCGGATCGCCGCCGAATAATCCTTACGCTTTGGGGCTGCGCCAATCGCCTTCGATGCGGTTGATCGCAATCACCGCCTGGGTGCGGCTGTCGACATGAAGTTTCTGGAGGATCGCGGAGACGTGGGCTTTGATGGTCGCCTCGGAGACGCCGAGCTGAAAGGCGATCTGCTTGTTGAGCAGACCCTGCCCGAGCATCATGAGGACGCGAACCTGCTGCGGCGTTAGCGTCGAGAGACGCGCGACGACGTCTTCGGTCCCGTTATCGGCGGCGCGCACGAGATCGACATCGGGTGGAATCCAGATACCGCCGCCGAGAACCGTTTCGACCGCCGTTCGGATGTCCTCGACCGACAGCGACTTCGGCACGTATCCGGAGGCGCCGAACTCCATGCAGCGACGGATCGTTTCTGGATCGTCATGGGCGGAGACCACGACGACGGGAACATCGGGATGCTGCGAACGCAGCAGGAGCAAGCCCGACAAGCCTTGGACGCCGGGCATTGCGAGATCGAGCAGGACGAGATCGGTGTCGTTGCGCTGGGCGATCAGTTCCTCGAGTTCGGACAGCGATGCAGCCTGATCGATGCGGGCGCCTGCCAGGGCTGAACTCAGCGCCTGGGTCAGGGCGCCACGGAACAGCGGATGATCGTCGACGACGATGATGCGGTGTGCCATGAGCCGAGCCTCCAACGAGTGCCGCGTGGTCGAGGCCGGACGCGTTCTCCGGGCACGTTGCCGGTCCGCAGCATTCTCTATGAGCCTGGACTGAACACCTAGCGTGTTTCCGGCGTCTTGGCTAACATTCGGCGGGATTCGAGGCCGCGGCTGCGGGCTCGGGCTGGCCCGACCCACGGGCAGACGCGGTGCCGCTGCAAGTCGGGGTCGCCGTACCCCCACCACAATGTCCCCTCAATTGAGGGCGTCCCGATGGGAGTGCCCCGAAGGCGTCCGAAAGATACCGGCAGGAGTGACGCATGATCGATCGCCAGGAACGCAGGCCGTATTGGCGGCACACCAAGACGCAGATGCTGGCGAGCCTCCTGCCGTTCATGCTCGTGGTGATCGTGCTGCCGTTCTATGCTGAAGAGTTGAATGTGGCGCGTTTCATCGGCTTTCCCTGGGGGTATTTCCTCCTTGTGCATGGGATTGGCATTCTGGCCCTCGTCACTGTCGCGTCGTTCGTCAATCGGCAGGACGTGATCGACCGCTGGCACGGCGCGCACGAGGACAGCTAGCGGGACAACTCGCGTATGCATCCTGACCTGCACTTTGAGGCGATGACGGATCGACGATGTCCAGCACACCCACCCGCCGCCTCGTCAATCCGATGCTCGGAGTTTACTTCGGGATTTTCTCGAGCCTGCTCGTGGCGATTGCGCTGCTCGCCCTCATCTTTGAGCAACTCGGTCTCGATGACGCCCTTCTCCGCGGCCT
>LNEA01000170.1 GCA_001464855.1 Rhizobiales bacterium Ga0077530 | reverse complement strand
TGACCGGTGCATCCTGCCAGAAACGCTCCATGGAAAGATAGGTGAAGGACGCCGACCAGCCGATCAGCACGAGGCCGTTGAGGGACTCGAAGCCGGCGATCAGGCGGACGGGACCACGGGGCTGTAAGTCGCCGAAGCCGAGGGTCGTAAACGTCGTAATCGAGAAGTAGAAATAGTCGACCATGCCACCCTCGGTATCGCCGTGAATGTCACCGAGGCCCCACCAATTCTGGCACGCGAAATATATGGCGGCATAGAGCGCGACTTCGACTAGGTGAGCAACGAACACCATGCCGATGATCACCAGGATCTGGGCGCGACCGGGGATCGACAGGCCGCGGCTAACGGCAGAGGTCAGCCGCAGAAACTCGTAGTGCACGATCACGGTTGCCGCGATCAGCGACAGTGACAGCAGCACGGCCACGGCATGGCCCATCGGTTATCCCCCGCAATGGATTCTCCACCAGGAGATCGCGCGCGGCATGCCGACGTGTCAAGTTTCCCGCATCAATCCGGCGTTCGGATCCAGGTGCTGGCTGCTACGCCGTCGGCAGCATCGGGATTAGCGTTGGCCGCATGCCGCCGACTGAGTGGCAGTCCGTAGATGCGCACGACGCCGCTGACGTCACCGTCCTGGAGCGTACGGAACTCCTCGTGATAGCGCATCGACATGACTTGACCGTGCGGCTCGGGATGGTCGAGGCCGATCGCGTGGCCGATCTCGTGGGCGAGCGTATAGCGCAGGTCATAGACCGCGAGATTGCCGTCGAAGCCGACCTTCCAGCGCTTTTCCGGGTTGAAGCAGATCAGAGAGCGCTCGATCGGGCGGAGCGGTCCGGGGGCACCTTTGGCGTAGGCCACATCCGCGAAGGCCTGCGCGACGGGATCACGCTGTGCGCCGATCAGGATGCCGGGCTTGGTCCCGGGGGCGGCGGGAGTAAACCGAATGTTGGCGGCCTGCTCCCACATCGCGAAGGCTGCCACGACCTCCTCGCGGAACGTAGAGGCAGCAATCTTCGATCGAGTGAGCAGATTGTCGAGCGGCACCATGGCCGAGCAGTTGCGCGCATCCTTGAACTGGACGGGCTGCTCGACGAAGGCGTAGGTGACGGTCACTGGCTCGGCGCTGGCGGCGGCACCACTCACTGCGCCATTGCTGCTCCAGCGGACGAAGATGCCATCAAAGTCCAGCAGCCTGAACCCAAGGAACGTCTGCGCGTGCGCGCCGCTGAATCCTGCGAGTCCGGCTAGCGCCAGACCCAAAGCCCATCCCTTCACGCGTGCCCCCCGTTTTCGTCGAAGGCGGCCACCCCCCACGGGTGACATCGACTCAGTAACGAGCCAAGTTGTGCATCGCACGATAGTGATTTTGCGGCGCAGGCCAAGCCGGGATCAGAGGCGGATCGTCGCGCCACGTGCGCTTTTTTCCGCCACTGTGGCCGCACGTACACCGCATGTCAGACATCTGCGTGACCCTGCTGTACGGCGGCAACGGCTGCGCTAGAAAGTAAGCGCACAAAAAACGAGGAGTTCTCATGAGCCGCACGATCACGCCCGCCCTCGAATCCAGCTTCAGTCCCCTGGGGCTGGGACAGCGATCGCTCGCCGTACAAGTCGGTGCGGTGATCTTCGGTACCGCACTGATGACGGCATCATCCTACGTCTCGGTGCCGATGATCCCCGTACCGATGACGATGCAAACCCTGGCGGCGACGCTGATCGGTGCGCTCTACGGGTGGCGTCTCGGCGCGTTGACGATCGCGGCATGGTTGCTGCAGGGCGCGCTTGGACTGCCGGTGTTCTCGAACGGCGCCGGCGGCATGGTCCATCTTTTCGGACGTACCGGCGGCTATCTGTTCGCCTTCCCGATCGCGGCGGCGGCGACGGGCTTCCTTGCGGAGCGCGGCTGGACCGGCGACCGCGTCGTCCGCGCGTTCCTCGCCATGCTCGCCGGCAATGCCCTGTGCCTCGTGATCGGCGGGGCCTGGCTTGCCACGCTGATCGGGGCGGAGAAGGCGTTCTGGTTCGGCGTCGCGCCGTTCGTGCTTGGTGCGGTGGTCAAGTCCGCGCTCGGCGCCGCGATCCTCAAGGCGATGCAGGCGACCATGGGCCGCGCGCGCTGACGTTAACGAGCGGCCTACTTGTAGATGATATCGGCCTCGATCGTGAGCGGCGTCTCACGACCGGGGTCGATCGCCGTTGCGATCGGAATCCGCCACGTCACACGGCGACCGTCGGGAGATCGTTCGCCGTTCGCATTCTCGATCCGCTGACCGGAGAGGCTGATCGTGAAATGCCGATTGACGAACATCGCATCGAGCACCGCCTTGCCGACGTCTCGCGTGTCGCCCGGTGTGGACGGCAGCTTCAGCGGCGGGAGCACAAACCGCAGTCGATAGCCCGGTCGGCCATCGAGCCGCGCCAGAGACATCTCCTGCTTCGGCATCTTGTGTTGAGGCGGAGGCTGCATCTCATTCGCGCTCACAACGGCCGCGACCGGGTCGGATACCTCGGCGACGAACGTGCAGGTTTCCATATCGGCTCGCGAGCCGCGCCGGCTCTCGACCGATCGCACGCCCGTGGGCAAAGGCTTGTCGGAGGGCCAGGGCTTGCCACAGTCCGCAAAAAGATCCGGCGCGCCTTCCTTGGTCATCTGCTTCGCGAACGCCGGATTCTTGAGAAGTGCTGCCAATTCCGCCGCAAGCGCCATCTCGATCTCGACGCGCGCCTCGCCGTTCTCGCGGAACGCGGCGTCCTTCGTGATCTCGAAGCATCCCGCGAGCAGCAGGGCCACCGCCGCCAGCGCAGCAGCGATACGTGTCTGCCCGAAATGCCGCTTCATCACGCTCCCTCCCGGATCATTCGTTGCCTGATGGTTGAAACGGTATCAGCTCCCTGCGCACCCAATCGACGACGATCAATCCGCCGCACGATGGAAGCGCCTCCAGTGCCACCATCAGCCGAGTCGCGCCATCATCTTCATCCGCGAGCACGGGAAGCGCCTTTACGATGGTCTCATCCGTGTTGCCGATGACAATCAGCGCCGTCTTGGGCGAAGGACCGAACGCGCAGGCTCCGGCGACCGGTTCGGGCGAATAGAAGCTGCCGCTCGTGACGACATCGAAGCGCGGCAGACGCTCGCCCAGCGCTTCTAACGTCGGCGCAAGTGGGATGCCCAAATCGGCGAGAGGGGCCGGCGGCGGCTTGCGGAGATAGATGTCGGTCCAACCGGCGCCGTCGGGCGCACGGTGCTCACCGGAGAACGCCGCGATCTTGTCGAACTCCGCGCGGCACCACTCGGCGTTCGCAACCGGCAGCACCTCGACTTCGCCCCACAAATCCTCTTCCACGTAAAGCGTGCGTATCTCGGGCGGCCCGAAGAGCATCGCGCGCAATCGCCCGAAAATACCGCCGGCCATGCGCGCTCCCGTCGCCGCAGTCTAAGCCGCCAGCAGACCGCCGGCCTTGGCAAGCTCGCGCAGATGGTGATCGGCGCCGCCGTACATGAGGTCGATCATGGTCAGCCGCTTGAAATAATGCCCGCCCTTGTACTCCATCGTCATGCCGATGCCGCCGTGAAGCTGGATCGCTTCCTGGCCGACATGGCGCGCGGATTTGCTGATCTGCGCCTTGACCGCATGCATCGCGCGGCGGCGCTCGACGGCATCTGGTTCGTCGATCATCACGCAGGCGTAGAAGGCCATGCTCTTCGCCTGCTCGACCGAGACGAACATGTCGACCGAGCGGTGCTGGAGCACCTGGAACGATCCGATCGCGATGCCGAACTGCTTGCGTGTCTTGAGGTACTCGACCGTCAACTCGTGGAGCGCGCTCATCGCACCGACTGCTTCCGCCGCGAGATAGGCGATGGCGTTCTGGACGGTGCGTTCGATGACTGGGAACGCCTTGCCCGGCTCGCCGATCACCGCCTCGGCGCCGACCTTGACGCCAGAGAGCGTGATATCGGCAGCGCGCGTACCGTCTTGAATCGGATAGCCGCGCCGCGTAACGCCGGCTGCATCCGCATCGACGAGGAATAGCGCGAGGCCATCCTTGCTCGTCCGCTCGCCCGAGACGCGGGCAGAGACGACAAGCTTGCCGGCGCTGTCGCCGCCGAGCACGACGCACTTGGCGCCTTCGAGCACGTAGCCGCCCTTTCCGTCGGCCTTCGCCGTGGTCGTGACGTTGGCGAGATCGAAGCGGGCCTCGGCCTCCTGATGCGCGAAGGCCAGCGTCAGCGAACCATCGACGATCGATGGGATCACCTTGGCCTTCATGGCGTCGCTCGCGCCGAGTCGCAGCGCCGAGCCGGCCAGAATGACCGTCGGAAAATAGGGCTCGAGCACCATCGCTTTTCCGAACGCTTCCGCGACAAGCATCGTCTCGACCGCACCCTGGCCCATGCCGCCATGTGCGTCATCGAACGGGATCGCGAGCAGCCCGAGTTCAGCGAACTCCTTCCACAGCGCGGCGCTATA
>LNEA01000169.1 GCA_001464855.1 Rhizobiales bacterium Ga0077530 | reverse complement strand
GGCGGCGATATCGCGTGCGGTCGGCCCCCAATCGCGTGTGAGGTCGGCCGTTTCGCCGCGCCCGGTGACGAAGTCGCGGATATCGAGCGCGTTGGCGACGCCGTGCTCGCTGAGCCGCTTGGTCGTCCGTCCGAGGGCATGGCGGCACGAATAGTGACCAATGATATTCATGCGGGTGATCGGCGCGCCGAGGACCTTGCGAGCAACGGGCTGGACATCCTTCTCGATCCACTGGGCCATGGCGGCGACCATGTCACAGGTGACCGTCGCGGGTGGGACGAGCCGCACCTCGGGATCCTTGCCGACGCTGATCAGGGTCACGGGCGCGACGGCGCCGCATTCGCCCTGCTTGACGGGATCGTCGGGTTCAGTGACGACGGGGAGATCCTTGAGCATCACCTCGCAGCGCGCGCGCTCTGCCGCGATTTCTTCCTCACCCCATTTGTTGGGATCGGGCTTTGCCGGTGTCGCCTCCTCCGGCTTCGCATCCCCCTTGGTCTCCGGTTTGGTCTCCGGTGGTGATGCGTGCGCCGTCTCGACGTCCGGTCCGACGCGACTCGGATTGCGCTCTGGCAGTGGCAATCCCGCGTCACGAATCGGGTTGCGTTCGGGGAGCGGCATTTCTTCAGCGACGCGCACAGGATTGCGCTCGGGCAGCGGCATGGTCGCCGCGCCCGCGGATAGGCCAACAAACTGGAGCATTACGACGATGGCAAGGATCGACCGAGCGGCCGCGAGGACGGGCATTCTTGCGCTAAACTCCCTGTACCCATCGGGCTCAACGAATGATAGGCGGGGACAGTTCCGAGGGCTGTATGTCGTCCGCTCATTCCACCACACGTTACTCGTTACAGTATGAGTGACCAGTCCGGCCATCCGATGGCAGGCAGATAGAGCATTCGGTAAGATGTTTCTCCACACCACGGAACCAGAGGGCAGGGCGAATGGCCGAGCAGATCGCGGCTGACGGCACCACGGACGGTCTGACCTGCTTGCGCGAGGGCTCGGCGGGGCTCGTCACGTTGTCACGGCCGCAGAAGCGCAATGCGCTGACGATTGCGGCTCGCGCGACGCTGGCGGCGCGCCTGACCGAGTATGCGCGCGATCCATTGGTTTATGCGGTGGTGGTTCGCTCGGGCGTCGAGGGAATCTTCTGCGCGGGCGGCGATGTGGTGGAGATGGCGGCGCTCGCGGATCGCGACATGGAAGCGGCGGAGAAGGCGCTGGCCGACGAGATCGCGCTGGTGTGGCGCGCCGAATGCTTCACTAAGCCAACCGTGGCGCTGATCGATGGGGCGGTGATCGGCGGCGGCAATGGAATCAGCCGCTTCGGCACCCACCGCGTCGCCGGCGAAAACTACCGCTTCGCGATGCCGGAGACCGGGCTTGGCCTGTTTCCCAACAATGGCCTCGCCCACACGTTTGCGCGGATGCCGAAGGATATCGGCATGTACTTGGCGTTGACCGGCGACAGTGTCGGGCCGGCCGACGCCTTCCACCTGGGCCTCGTCACGCATTGCATCGCGGCGGGCGAATTTGTGGCGATCACCGCGGCGCTGGCCGATGCTGATCCCGTCGATCCGGTCGTCGATAGCCGCCACGTCGATCCGGGTTCCGGTCCTCTGCTGGCCCTCAGCGATGTTATTACGCGGTGCTTCGGCGCCGGCACGGTGGTCGAGATCGCAGCGCGCCTCGCGCGCGAGACCGGGCCACATGCGGCATGGGCTGCTGCAACCCGGGAGCAGTTGCTGGCATGCTCGCCGACAGCGCTGGTGGTCGCCCATCGGCTGATCCGCGAGGCTTCCGCGATGGAGCTCCGCGATGTTCTGGAACTGGAGCACGCGCTGATCTGCCGGATGATGGAGCTGCCGGATCTGCACGCCGGTGTGCGCGCCCGGCTCGGCAAGACCGGGGAGGCCCCACGCTGGCGGCCAGGCCGGCTCGAGGATGTCAGCCCCGCGACCATCGACGCGATTTTCTCTGCGCCCGAGGAGCACCACCTCCGGCTGCCGACGCGGCGGGATATGCAGGAAGGGATGATGTAACCGGGTGCCGGGCAGGCCGTCCGCAACCTCGTGGTGTGTTCAAATAAGATACAGTTTTCAATGAACTATTCAGTATGTGTATTAGTGTAACATTTAATTTCCTCATGTAGTTTGACGGCTGATCTGTAGCGCGTCTGTACGGTGCGCAAAGCAACCAGAGGCTGTCAAATGAGTGCAGTATTGGAAAAGATGCGCCCGCGGGACTCTTTGGGGACTGAGGATTTCCGCGTTGAGTACCTTCAGGCGTTGCGCCTGATCGAGCGGCTCCACCGTTTGCTCCTCGACGTCATCAAAGACGAATTCGACCGCGAAGGCGGCGCCGACCTCAATAGCGTTCAGGCGCTGAACTCAAGACGCGCGGCTATTACCTCGGATCGAACGTCTCATACAACCTGAAGAAGCTCGTCGACATGGGCTACCTTCACTACAAGCGCTCCGAAGTGGACCGCCGCTCGGTCAAGGTCAGCCTCACGCCCAAGGGCATGGAAGCCTGCGATGTCGTTGACAGCCTTTATCAGCGCCAGCTCGGCTCGCTCGAAGTGGTCGGCGAGGTCAATCAGGGCGACGTCCAGGGCCTCAACCGCTCCCTTATCCGCCTCGAGCGCTTCTGGTCCGACCAGATCCGGTATCGGCTGTAAGCTCGGTCAGCCATTCAACGAAATCTGGGCACGGCGTTGTATGACGCCGTGCCCATTTCGTTTGCTCAAAGGTCAAATGGGTCGAGCAGTGCCCCCGATGCGACATCCCAATCTTGCTGCTGCCTGATGGTGGCCCTAAGGGACGAATCCGGGTCGAAATAGAGCTGCACCGCATTCGCAAGCGGAACATCCTTCGAGAGCTGAAGATACCCGAAGCGTGCCGACCTCGTAAGAATGCCCTCCTTGGCGCACGACAGGTCAAAGACCTCGAGTTTCCAGGAAGTGTCATCGCCCCAAAGACACCCGGCGACAAAACCTACCGTCAGATACCGCCATGGCCCCACTGTTATCGGATTGCCGAAGACATCGGTCACATCTCGATCGTACGTCTCGCCTTCCTCTTCAAACACCCGACTTTCAGATTTCTCTCCATTCTTGCCGATCAAAAAGATCGATCTGTACCTCGGTACATAGAGTTCGACCGGGCAGAAGCCCTGTCCGTGCGGTTTCTCGCCACCGAGATCTCGACAATCCGGCAGCGACATGATGCGGGTACACGTATAGTCGCGAGAATAGAGCGCATACCACGCGCCATCGATCTCAAATGGCTCGAACGTCTCCTCACCAAAGATGCCGATCTGCCGCTCGTAAGAGCCGATTTGCGCGTCTCCATCGAAAATGTTCACGTCGGCGCAATCCCCAAAAGGTGGATTGGGTTTCGCCACTGCTTTCGCGTGAAATCTGCGCCGAGCTCTCATGGTCCGCCCGATCGGCTCGTTGATCCCCGAGTAGCGATCGAAGATCGCGATGTGGGAATGCGACCGGAGGGATACGACCCGCGGCGCCGGTAGGCGGAGCCGTCGGCGATCCGCGGCAGGCAAAGACTCACGGCGTCATCAAGTTCACCGTCACGTTCTTCTTGACCGTGAAGCTGTCGAGCATGCCCTCAAGCGAGAACTCGCGGCCGATGCCGCTCTGCTTGACGCCGCCGTAGGAGTGGCCCGGGGACTGGCCGAGGCCCTGGTTGATCTGGACCCAGCCGGCTTCGAGCGCGTGGGCGGTGCGCAGCGCCCGGCCGATGTCCTTGGTCCACACGTACCCGGCGAGCCCGTAGTGGGTATCGTTGGCCATGCGGATCGCTTCTTGTTCGTCCGTCCATTTGATCGCGACGAGCACGGGGCCGAAGATTTCCTCCTTGGCGAGGCGCCAGTCATTGGCCTCGTGCGCAAACAGCGTGGGCAAGGCGAAATAGCCCTGCGACAGCGGGCCATCCTTGGGCGGCAAACCGCCGAAGCGTAGCGTCGCGCCTGGCTGCTTGAGGCCGTCTTCGACGTAGCTGCAGACCTTGCGGAACTGTTTCTCGTTGATGATCGCGCCCATGTCGGTCGCTTCATCGAGCGGATCGCCGATCTTGAGCTTCGCAACCTTATCGGCGAGCTTGGTGAGGAAGCTGTCGAAGATGTCGGCGTGGAGGAACAGGCGCGATCCGGCCGTGCACGACTGGCTCTGGCGGGTGAAGCGCATCGCCGCGATGATGCCGTCGACGACCCAATCCTCGTTCGCGTCCGGATACACGAT
>LNEA01000168.1 GCA_001464855.1 Rhizobiales bacterium Ga0077530 | reverse complement strand
CGGCGACGGCCGCTGCCGCGCCATCATCATTGCGCTTCAGGCTCGAACCAACCGATCGTTCCAGTGGTGGTGGCGCGTCAACGCCGAGCGCTTCCGCGACGCGCCGCGTCAGCGTGCTGAATTCCATCGTCCGCATAAAATTGAGCAGGGGATCTGGGAGCTGTTCCTGCAACCCGAGGCGGTCGACGTGCACCTCGATCGGCACGTCCTGCTTGAGGCGCACGAGTTCGCGGCTCATGCGAGCCTGTTCGGCGAACTCGATCAGCTTTTCGCGCCGCTTTGGCTGTTTGATCTCGCCCGCGCGTGCCAGCAGCGTATCGAGATCGCCGTATTCGCGGATGAGATCGGCCGCCGTCTTGATGCCGATCCCCGGAACGCCCGGTACGTTGTCGGTCGAGTCGCCGGCGAGCGCCTGGATGTCGACGACGCAGGCCGGCTCGAGGCCGAATTTTTCGATCACTTCCTCGCGTCCGATGGTCTTGCCCTTCATCGTGTCGAGCATCACGACGCCCGGCTTGACGAGCTGCATCAGGTCCTTGTCGGACGACACGACGGTGACGTCGCCACCGGCCTCGACGGCTAGGCGCGCATAGGTCGCGATGAGGTCGTCGGCCTCGTAGCCCTCCTGCTCGATGGAAGCGATATTGAACGCTTTCACCGCGGCGCGGATCAGCGGGAACTGAGGCACCAGCTCTTCGGGAGCGGGCGGGCGGTTGGCCTTGTAATTCGGATAGATGTCGTTGCGGTAGTTGGTCCGCGACGCGTCAAAGATGACGGCGATGTGCGTCGGCCCGCGCGCACCCTTCGCCTCCTGGATCAGCTTCCACAACATCGCGCAGAAGCCGTGGACCGCGCCGACAGGCAACCCGTCCGACGGCCGCGTCAGAGGAGGCAGTGCGTGGAAGGCCCGGAAGATGTATCCCGAACCGTCGATCAGGTAGACGTGGCTGCCCTTGCCGACCGGCACCGGCTCGCCGTCAGGGACCGTGATGCGGTCCTTTGGAGGTACTTCGCTGTCGCTGGTCATCTCTGTGCTCATGGACCGCAGTATAGAAGGCGCGCGCGGTCCGGTCAGCCGCTTCTCGCAGGGCCTCCCGCCAGCGCTGTGGCAGGATGCTTGACAGATATTCTATAGTTCTCCCATGCGAACCTCAGACATCGATATGCTGATCGTGCCCGGCTGGACCAATTCCGGGCATGACCACTGGCAATCGCGTTGGCAGCGCCACTTCAAATCCGCGCGGCGGATCGAACAGGCGGACTGG
>LNEA01000167.1 GCA_001464855.1 Rhizobiales bacterium Ga0077530 | reverse complement strand
CGCGCAGCGCGATAATCTCATCGCCGATTTCCTGGCAGAGCCTTTCGGCCTTTGCTGCGTCGTTGTCGGTGACGACGAGAATGCGGGTCCCGAGGTCAGGGCTGTCGCCCCAGGGAAATCCGTGGGCGATCGATATCGATAGAACGCCGTCCTTGCCCTCCATCGCGAGCAGACGATCGACGAGCCCGCGCGCCGGCTCGCGCGAGGTATGAATGAGTGAGATGAAGCCGAGATCGCGCTTGCGCATCACCGGCTTGATCCGGCCGGCCATGGCGTCCTCGGTCAGGCGGACGAGGTCGCGCGCGCGATCGTAGATGTCGGTGTGCGGGTACTCCTTGAAGATCACCATGAGATCGACTGCTTCAACCTTCTGGTCGGACAGATGGCAATGCGGATCGAGTTCGACGCCGAAGAAGATCTTGGGCCCGATGATGGCGCGGACGCGGCTCAGCAGATCACCCTCCGCGTCCTCATACCCCTCGGCGATCATCGCGCCGTGGACCTGAAGGAGGACCAGATCCACCGGCATGGCGGCCTGGAGGTCCGCTAGAAGCTGGTCGCGCAGCAGCTCGTATGCGGCGCGCACGGTGATGCCCGACGGGCCAGCGAAGGCGAGTTTCCCTTCAATGACTTCCCAGCCGGTTTGCGCTGAGCGCTCGCGCAAAGCCCGGCACACTTGCCCGAATGCGGGTAACATTTCTGTTGCCGTTGCGGGCATGTCGTAGCCGGCGCCCATGAAATCGGCCAAGCCGGTCGGCATCGGCGCAAACGTGTTGGTTTCAGTGCCGAGCGTGGCCGTGAAGATGCGCATTGTCGTTTGTTTCCCCGGGGTTGATCGGGATGAAAGATGACAGAGGCCGATACCCTGTCAACGGGTGCGTTGCGGTAGGCGCCCTGCAGACGAGGCGCAACTAAGTTGCGCGCGATCGATCCTGCGGCGTCGAGGGAACGGTAAGCCGCGTGCCGCGTTTTCGTTGAGGATCGCATCGCCTCCCTATGCGGTCAGTGCCCGGCGAGCTCCCCCGCTCGCATAGAGTGGCTCGCCGGGTTTCCTGCTGGATGCGCCGCGCACGGCCAATTTCGACCACATTCACAAATGGCCCTCGTCGCCCCGGATCACCAGGGCAACCGTCGCAACACGGCGTCACGAATAAGCCGCACGCGCCGTCTTCCGTGTTGACCAGATTGCGGTGCGCGGAGTACCAAGCGCCTTCCCGTCGCACTCGGATTGGATACCGCTCAGCGTACCCTGTCGAGCAATGCCAATGACCCGAAGCTCCGTTACACGCGTTTGCAGTGGGCTGGTCTTCCAGCGGATCGTTGATGTCTACAGATCGACATCGGCGTGTTCCATCCTGCCACATCGGCGCAATGAGGCCCCGTCAGGCACGCGCATCCGCGTGTCGCTTCCATCACAATTGTAGTCGCTCATCATCAATGAGTTCCTGAAGACATGGCCATGTCGATGGCCTTGCTTCGGTGACTGGAACGGGAGCTGCGCTCGCCATGTCTCGTTGTGCGCGTATAGTATTTGCGGTGGCATTTCTTTCCGTCTTTTCGCTTGGCGCCTCAGCCCAGCAAACCCCACCAGTAGCGGCCCCGGCTCCCGCTCCGCCAGCGTCGGCAAGCCCAACAGCGACGACGCCCGCCGCTCCCGCAGCTCCTCTCTTGCCCCCTGAGGTGACAACGCCCGTCGAGCGCTTGGCCAAAAGCCTTCAGGCGGCTGAAAAATCGATGCAGCAGCTCAAGGAGCTAGAAGGCGAGCTTCAACGTCTGCGCACCGAAGTCGAAGAGATCATCTACGATTCGACCGCGACGGCAGATTCGCTCCGACCTCAGCTCGCCGAGGTGAGAAGCCAGATCGAACGGCTTGGACCGCCGCCGAAGGACCAGCCGGAAGCACCGGCCATCGCTGCCGAGCGCGCCCGTCTGAACAGCATTGCAGCGGCCCTCGATGGTGCGATCAAAACCCTGGAGCTTGCTTGGTACCGCGCCAAGCAGATGATCGACCGCATCACCGTGATGCGGTATCAGATTTTCTCGAAGAACCTTTTGGAACGTCGCGCGAGCCCGCTTCTGCCGTCGGCGTGGCACGATGTCACCAGTCGGATGCCCGCCATCATCGGCCGCGTGCATTTCTACGGTGCAAATTGGTTCGAGCGCAGTCGCCCGCAGGCCCTGGGCTTGCTGGCATCGATCGCGGCGGCATTTGCTGTGTGGTACGCCATCGCTACCACCGTCAATCGCTGGATTGCGGCGCGCCGCGGCCGTGTCGAGGGCATCCCGAATTTTTTCGATCGGATCAGTTCAGCGGCCATTGTCGCGCCGGCACGCGTGCTGGCACCGATGGCTGCAGTCGCCATTGTCTACCTGGGCTTCGACGGCCTCGACATGTTCTTCTCGCCCTGGGAACGCCCGGCAGAAACAGCGCTTGCCGGGGCGCTCATCTACATCGCCGGTTCGACGCTCGCTCGGGTGTCGCTCGAGCCGAATGCGCCGCAGTGGCGGCTGATTCCGGTCGACGACGATACCGCCGCATACAACCTGCTCATCATCAAGGCGATCCTCGGCGTCTATATTATCGACACGGTGCTCGTGGAGTTCGGCCGCGCCATCTACGTGCCGCTCGTTGTGACGGTCGCGCAGGGGTTCTTCACGAACCTTGCGACGGCTGGCCTGCTCACGATGCTCGTATTTCGGCCTATCGTCGCGCAAACGGGTCCGCTACGCGCCGTCAATCACCTCGATAGGATCGAAGCCGACGCCGGAAAGATCTTCGCCCCGCTTTGGATCAAGATTCCATTGCTGGTGTTGGCCGTCGCCATCGTCGCGACGTCCGTGATCGGGTACGTGGCGCTCGGCCGTTACATCGCTCAGCAGATCGTCCTGACCGGCACGGTTGTCGCAGTCGTCGGGCTGTTCTACTTGGGCGTTCGCGCGGTGACGCGTCGCAGAGATGGGGCCACGAGTCCCGTCGGCGCTTTCCTCGAAAACCGATTTGGCATCGAGCGCGCGCGCCAGGCGCAGATCGTCAAGCTCTCCGAGACCGCGGCAATTCTGATTATCGTCTCGATCGCACTGCCGGTCCTCATGCTGCAATGGGGCTTTGCCGGCGCCGACATTCGCGATTGGGCGAAATCCCTGTTCTTCGGCTTCGAGATCGGCCAGTTCCGCATCTCGCTGATCCGGATCCTAATTGGCGTCGTGATGTTCATCGCGCTCCTGTTCCTCACGCGTGTGATCCAGCGCTGGTTGCGCGAGGGTGTCCTTGCGCAGGACAGGATCGACGCTGGTGTTGCGAATTCGGTCGATTTGGCCGTCGGCTATGCGGGCGTCAGCTTGGCAGTGCTGATGGCTGTTTCGTACGCCGGGTTCGATGTGACGAACCTCGCCATCGTCGCGGGAGCGCTTTCCGTGGGTATCGGCTTCGGCTTGCAGTCGATCGTCAACAATTTCGTGTCAGGCCTGATCCTGCTCGCGGAACGTCC
>LNEA01000166.1 GCA_001464855.1 Rhizobiales bacterium Ga0077530 | reverse complement strand
CTCAACGCGTGAGGCGCAACTCGGCGGTGCTTGCACGGATCAACTTGAGTGGCGCCGATCGGCTCACAAGGACGACAGCGCGAATGCCTGGAAACCCGGCCCAACATGCCCGTATTGTCCAGCTTCCGAACAGTCGCCGAAGTGTGCCATAGTTTCAGGCACTGGGCCGGCCACGGGCGACCGCGGCCGGGTGTGGGTGCTTTGCATGGAAGGAGACAACGCATGAAACGACTGATTGCAGCCCTCGCGGTTGGTATTGTCGCGGCAGTGGCGGCGACCAACGTCGTCAAGGCCGACACGCTCGACGACATCAAGAAGAAGGGCACGCTCATTGTTGGCGTGAAGACTGACTATCCGCCGTGGGGTATGCGCGATTCGAGTGGCAATATTGTCGGGATGGAGCCTGATATGGCCGCCGACGTCGCCAAGCGCCTTGGCGTCAAGCTCGAGCTCGTGTCGGTCGTGTCATCGAACCGGATGCAGTTCCTGCAGCAGGGCAAGATCGATCTGATGATCGCGACGATGAGCGACACCGCCGAGCGGCGCAAGGTCGTCGGCATCGTCGAGCCTCTCTACTACGCCTCCGGCGTCGCGATCCTCGCGAACAAGAAGGCCAACATCAAGAGCGCTGCCGACCTGAAGGGCAAGCCTGTCTGCGCGTTGCAGGGCGCGTTCTACAACAACGACCTGCAGTCCAAATACACGGGCCAGGAACTCGTCGCGTTCAAGGGCATCCCCGAGAGCGAACAGGCACTGCTCGACGGACGCTGCGTCGGCTTCGTCTATGACGACGTCGTGCTGGTCTGGAAGAAGGCCCAGGAAGCAAAGTGGGCGGACTTTGACGTTGTCGCGCTCAACGAATGGAAGCCCGTGCCGTGGGGCCTCGCGGTCAAGGTCGAGGATCTCGGCGGTGCGTGGGGTAAATTCATGGCCGAGACGACGAAGGACTGGCTGAAGACCGGCGCGCTCCTGGCCATGGAAAAGAAGTGGGTCGGCAGCAATACCAAGTGGCTGCTCGACGCGAGCGAAGCCGCAAAGAAGTAAACCGCGATTATCGAGGCGGCGCATCGAGGTGCGCCGCCTCTCTTTTTGGGTCCGGACAGACATGCCCCCTCCTGCGAGCACTTGATGGAAGGTCTTTGGGACTTCCTGCGCTCTCTTCATGATGCGTACGGCATCAATCTCGTGCACTTCTACGACAGCTTCGAGCGTGGCCGGCTGCTGCGCGGCATGTGGACAACGCTGAAGCTCGCGGCCGTGTGCATTCTCCTGAGCGTGCTGATCGGCATCGTCGGCGCGTGGCTCCAGGGGAGCCGTTTCCGTATCCTGAAGGCGATCGTTCAGGGATACATCCAATTCTTCCGCAACACGCCGCCGCTCGTGCAGATGTATTTCTTCTATTTCGCGCTCGGGCCGCTGATGCCTCGCGTCGTCAGTGACTACGGCATCGCTCAGCCGATGCTCGGCAGCTTCGAGTGGGCCGTAATCTCACTCTCGTTCTTTGCCGGTGCCTTCAACATCGAGATCTTCCGCTCCGGTGTCGAAGCCGTGCAGAAATCCACGGTGGAGGCCGCCGACTCGCTCGGCTTCAATCGCTGGCAGATCTATCGATTCGTGGTGCTGCCGCTCGCCGTGCGCGTGTGCTTGCCGGCGCTCAACAACAATCTCGTCAACCTGATCAAGACGACGACACAGGCCTACGCGATCGCCGTACCGGAGACGCTGTTCGTTGCGAGCCAGATCTGGTCCGACCGTATCAACGTGCTCGAGATGATGGTGACGCTGCTGACGTTCTATCTCTTGCTGGTCGGCATTTTCGTTTGGATGATGTCGCGCGTCGAGCGCTCGCTGCGCGTGCCGGGGTTCGGCCAATGAAGGTGATCGGCACAGTGCGAACGCCGGATCCGCCAGCGGCCGGGCGAGGCGAAAGCGGCTATATGGCGTCCGCCTTTACCCCGAAGGCGCTGGCGATCGCGCTCGGCGCATTCGCGTGCCTGCTCATGGCGGGTGAAGCGTGGGCGCAGCTCAAGACCGGCGGCGAGCGTCAGGGCATCGTCGCGACGCTGTGGAAATGGACACCGCTCGTGCTGTTCGGGCCGCCCCGCGAATTCGGTGGCTTCGCGCTCAACATCCTGGTGAGTTTTCTCGCCATGGCGATCGGAACCGTGACGGGAGTGATCCTCGGCCTTGGTCAGATCTCGAGAATCACGCCGGTCCGCAAGGTCTCCTGGGCGGTCACGCAATTCTTCCGCAACTCGCCGTGGCTGGTACTGCTGTTCTTCGTGATGCTGCTGACGCCGTTCCAATTCAAGATCGCCGGTGTCACGATTCCGCTGCCGGCGTGGCTCAAGGCGACGATCGGTCTCGCGCTGCCGATCATGGCCAACATCGCCGAGATCGTGCG
>LNEA01000165.1 GCA_001464855.1 Rhizobiales bacterium Ga0077530 | reverse complement strand
GCGATCGCATCCTCGAGATCCATGATCGTGGTCAGCGCGGATTCGAGTTGGATGTCCCAGATGCCAGCCTTGTCCGTGCTGCCGACCGGATGCGACTTATCGAGGCGGATCTCGATGCCGAGGCCGTTGTGCTCGAGCAGGATCGCGGTCGGATTGTTGGGGTCGCCCTGGTATCCGAGGAACTGGTCGCGGTTCGAGAGATAGGCGCGTGGGCTCTGCGCACCGACGTCGACGAGGAGTTGGCCGACCTCCACCGTATAAGCGACCGCTTGCGCGTGCGGAATCTGTCCGCTGATGCTTTCGATCGGCAGTGTCGCATCGAGCAACGCCTTGCCGGCAGCGGCGACATGCGCGACCCGCACCGGATTGAGGCCTCCCGCCGTGCGGCCGGCACCGCCATCGTCCGGCACCACGTCGGTTGTATAGAGCGCGTCGTAGAGCGAACCCCAGCGGGCGTTGGCGGCATTCACCGCGAAGCGCGCGTTGTTGATCGGCGTGACGAGCTGAGGCCCCGCCATCGTCGCGATCTCGTCGTCGACGTTCTCGGTGTCGATCGCGAAATCCGCGCCTTCGGTGACGAGATAGCCGATCTGCTCGAGGAAGGCGCGGTATGAGGCGGGCTCATGAGGCTCCCCGCGTCGCGCTTTGTGCCAGGCATCGATATCCGCCTGCAGGACGTCGCGCTTGGCGAGCAGCGCCCGGTTGCGCGGCACCAACGTCTCGATCGCCTGTTCGAGGCCGCTCCAGAAGGCCGCGCGCTCGACGTCGATTCCAGGCAGCACGTCGTGATCGATAAAGTCGGCGAGGACCTTCGCCACCTGCAGCCGGCCCGTCCTGACGTAGTCGATCATGGTCGCGTGATGTCCCTGCTGTTGATCGAGATTGCCGCATCTTCGGCCCGTCGCGACGGGAAACGGCTGCGGCCGCAGGGGTTTGTTCGACGATCCTGGTCCGAGGTCAACCCCCGGCAACCACTTTCGGGCATTGTTCAGCGATGAATTTGTTCACCGACTTGACCATCCGACGATGGAAAATACCGACGCTGTCCTGGAGTTGGGCTGCCGACCAGACGACACCCTTGATCATGCCGGGCGCTTTGATGTCCGTGACATTGACCCAGATCTTCTTGGCCTTGCCGCCCTTGAACCCTCGCGCTCGACCTCACAGTTGACGGTGTGATCGGGCAGCGTAACCTTGATCTCGGCGGCGGACAGCGCGCCGACGATGATCTGGCGCGGCACCACCAGATCGACCTCGCACTTCGCCGCCCCGAAGCCCCAGCGCAGCTTTTTTGCCGAGCCCTCTTTCATGGTCTTTTTCGACCACGCCTTGCTGAGCGGGCACTGCAGGTTACCGGCCACCGGCTTCTTCGAAACGATCAGGCCGCATAGCGACTTCTCGCAGGCCTTGATCTTGTCCTTCTCGTCAGCGTTCGGCTCGATTGCCGCGGCACCCGCCGCAAAGCCGGCAACACTCAGAACCTGCGCCAGGACCAGCGCGACGCAGGCTCGGAAAACCCGTCCACTCGGATGTCTTCTCGACACGATCTACCCCCGTGGTCACGCGGTACTTGCGCCGTCGGGCGCCCCTTACCCGGAGCGTCGCTGCGAGGCGGCGCATCGTTAACCGTCCATTTGCAGGCCTCTCCTGTCGACAGGTATTGAGGCATCAGCGTGACAGCGGAAATCTAAAATTCAGCATCTCCCCCATAAAGATGCCGGATTGACTTGCCTGCCGGTGTACCATTTACGCATGCGTCATGATTCGCCGTCATGACTTGGGATGATGTCCCCAGGAGATACCACTATGCGCTTGAAGAGCCTGTTGCTGGCGCTCGCCGCGCTGATCGGACTAGGTGCCGCACCGGTCGATCGCGCAGCCGCCGATGGCATGAAGGGCACGACCGTCAAGAAGTCCGGCGTCGTGCGCAAACACCACGTCCACCGCTACGCATTCAAGCCCGATCCCTACGCCTATAACTACAGCCCGCGTGGGTATTACCCCTACTATAATTCGGGCTATTGGGCGCCCGCCCGCTACGTTCGCGAGCGCGCCCATATGCACTACTACCATTGGATCGATGCCCGCCCGCCCTACTTCCAGTCATGGGGTGCACCGGTCAAGCATTGGAATCACCGGGCTTGGCACGACAAGCACCATGGCCGTATCCGCCGCCATCACTGGTAACGC
>LNEA01000164.1 GCA_001464855.1 Rhizobiales bacterium Ga0077530 | reverse complement strand
CCGACTATCGTTACGATCTCGTACGACCGGGGATCGCGCTCTATGGCGGACGTGCGATCGACGGGCGCCCTAATCCAGCGGCGAAAGTGGTGCGGGTCGAATCGCGCATCCTACAAATCCGCGACGCTCCGGCCGGCGAGGTCGTCGGCTACGGTGCCACCTTCACGCTGACGCGTCCCTCACGGATCGCGACCCTTGCGACGGGCTATGCGGACGGTTTCCTGCGCTCGATCACCGGCCCGATCGGACGTCCGCCGCCGCCAGCGTACATCGGCGGTTATCCGGCGCCAATCGTCGGGCGAGTCTCAATGGATTTGGTGACGCTCGACGTTACCGATGTGCCGCCTGAGCTGGCGCAGCGCGGTGCGTGGGCGGAGTTGATCGGCCGGCATGTGCAGGTCGACGACCTCGCCGACAGTTCGGGGACGATCGGCTACGAGGTCCTCACGCGCCTTGGACCGCGCTTTCAGCGGATCTACGTCTCCGATACCTGACGAGCCGCACAGTGCGGTCGAACCCCTATCCTTGCGTGCCTTCGGTCGGCTTGCTGAAGGACGGCGGCACGATCCGCACCAGCACATCCCGGAAGGTATTGCCGGTGCCCTGGATGTAGGGAAGCGAGATCGACTCGCGCACCCAAGGGTACTGCTGCTTCGGATCGGGCACGAACGATTCGTAGAACATGTACGGGATGACGACGAGGATGAAGCCGCGCACGACGCCGAACACGAGGCCAAGCATGCGGTCGATCATGCCGACTCGGCTGTCGAGGATCGTATCTGAGAGCCGGGAGGTGATCAGGTGGACCACGATCAGGACGATCAGGAAGATGATGCCGCCGACGACGACCTGGATCACGGGGACCGGTGCCGGCGCAAAACTCCGCGCGATCTCCTCCGCCGTACCCTTGTGGTACAGCACGAAATAGAGCACGGCTGCCGCCGCTGTGACCCATGAGATGATGGACAGCACCTCGCGGGTGAAGCCGCGATACATCGCGAGCAGCGCCGAGATCAGGGCAACGGCCACGAGGGCCGCGTCGAGGTATGTCAGAGGGCCGAGCATCGGGCGAATTCCTCTTGCAATGTTCTTTCGAGCGATGCCGGCCATAATCGCCGGGCAGGTTCGTCACGAGATGAGGCGCCGCTGGGAAGGGAATCGAAGCACGGCTGCTGTATCGATAGTGATCTTAGCCGAATGAAGCAAATTTCAGCACTGCGTCGTATGACCAGATCGACGGGCAGAATGTCGCTCTGGGCATCGGTCAGCAAGGTCTGTGCGGCTGACTTCAACCCGGAACGAGGCGCAGGATGCGGCCATTCGATTGATCGACGAGCAGCCAGACGGCGCCGTCCGGTCCGACCCTGACATCCCGGATGCGGGCGCCGAGGTCCGTCAGTAACTTCTCCTCGCCGACGACCTTTTCGCCGTCGAGCACGAGCCGGGCGAGATGCTGACCCGCCAGTGCGCCGACCAGTAGGTTGCCTTTCCATGCCGGGAAAAGGTCGCCCGTGTAAAAAGTCCCACCGGAGGGTGCGATTGACGGATCCCAGTAGTACACGGGCTGCTCCATGCCGGCTTTAGCCGTGCCCTCACCGATCCGAGCGCCCGAATAGTCGCGACCGTACGTGATGACCGGCCAGCCGTAGTTGCGGCCCTTGCGGGGAATGTTGATTTCGTCGCCGCCACGAGCACCGTGGTCGACGACCCACAATTCGCCAGTTGAGGGATGGATAGCGGCGGCCTGAATGTTGCGATGGCCTATCGACCAGAGGTCTTCGTTCCAGCCCGGCAACTTCGGATTGTCAGGGGCCGGTGCGCCATCACGCGTCAAGCGCATGATTTTGCCGAGATGGTTGGCCGGATTTTGTGCCTGGTCGCGCAATGCAAAGCGCTCGCCCACGGTCAGAAAGAGGGTGCCGTCGCGTGCGAAGACGATGCGGGAGCCAAAGTGGTGGTTCGAGGCGTACGACGGTTGTTGGCGAAAGATGACTTTGGCGTCGACGTGGCGTCCGCCAGCATCGCT
>LNEA01000163.1 GCA_001464855.1 Rhizobiales bacterium Ga0077530 | reverse complement strand
CCGCCGGTGATGTGGGCCAGCGCCTTGACCGCCCCGGTAGGCCCGCTGCCGCCGGTGGCGCGGATCGCATCGAGCATCGGCTTGACGTAGATACGGGTTGGCGTCAGCAGGGCTGTCGCAAGCTCGGTGTCGGGGGCGAACGGCGCCGGCGCGTCCCATTCAATGCTCGCCGCGGCGACCAGTTTTCGCACCAGCGAATAGCCGTTGGAATGGACGCCCGACGACGGCAGGCCGATCAGCACATCACCGACCTCGATGTCGGCGCGTGGCAGCACATGGCCGCGCTCGACTGCACCGACAGCGAATCCTGCGAGATCGTAGTCGCCGCTGCCGTACATGCCCGGCATTTCGGCCGTCTCGCCGCCGATCAGTGCACAGCCGGCTTCGTGGCACCCCGCGGCGATGCCCGCGATGACTTCGCGCGCGACGGCGACATCGAGCTTGCCGGTCGAATAGTAGTCGAGGAAGAACAGGGGTTCGGCGCCTTGCACGATCAGGTCGTTGACGCACATCGCGACGAGATCGACGCCGATCGTCGCGTGGCGGCCAGTCTCGATGGCAATCTTGAGCTTTGTGCCGACGCCGTCGTTGGCGGCGACGAGAATCGGGTCGTTGTAGCCGGCCGCCTTGAGGTCGAAGAGGCCGCCGAAGCCGCCGAGGTCGGCGTTCGTCCCCGGTCGGCGCGTCGCCTTCACCAGCGGTTTTATCGCCGCGACGAGGGCATTGCCCGCATCGATGTCGACGCCGGAATCACGGTAGGTGACGGGTGCATCGGGGTCGGCGTGGGCCCCGTTGTGGCCAATCGACGTCATTTTTCCCTCGCGAGGGTTGGCTACTGGCCGGAGTGGCTGCGGCGCTTCAGCCACCGGGGATCGGCACTATTGAGAGGATCGCACCCGTGGCGGCACAAAACCCTACTTTCGCCCGAATAGTCATGACCCAGTGGGGAGAGCAGCCTCGTGCCGGTCCGATTGAGCTTGCAGCGATCCAAAGTCGAGCCGGGGATAGCAATCCCTAGGGCCTTGTGCAACGTGCCCAGGCCACTATTCCTCGATAGATGATCAACATTCGGCGAGGGTTCGCACGCTGAAGTACGGGAGACGGCATTTGGGCAACATGTGCGCGACGGTACGGGGACTGGTGTTCGGCGCCGGTTTGATGCTCTCGGCCGCCGTTGCGCCCGGCCCCGCGAAGGCGGTCGAAGGGCGGATTTTCGTCATCGGCAACTATCCGGTGGAGGCCCACGCCAGCGACGCGGTCAAAGCCAAGGAACAGGCCATCCTGGATGGCCAGCAGGCGGCCTTCCGATCGCTGCTGAAGCGTATCGTACCGGTCACTGCCTATGCTCGGCTCAAGGACATCAAACGGACCCCGGCGGCGGGGCTTATCGACGGCTTTTCGGTGAGGTCCGAGCGCAATTCGTCGACCCAGTACATCGCCAGCTACGACTTTTCCTTCCAGCCCGAAGCCATCCAGAAGCTGCTCGACGCCCAAGGCATCCCCTACCTCGACAAGCAGGCGCCGCGGATCGTCATCGTGCCGATGTACCGCGCTGGCAACCAGCCGGCGAGCGTCGTTGCCGAGGCGACCGATGCCTGGACGTACGCCTGGCGCGCACTCGATCTGGTCAACACGCTGACGCCAGCGACGCTCGCCGACGCCAAGCGCCAGATCCACCCTGACACGCTCAAGTCGGCGATTGCCGGAGACAGCAAGGCGCATCGCGTCATCGCCGGCGAATACCAGACCTCGCTCGTCATTCTCGCTGTGCTCGAGCCCAGCGCCGACGGCAAAAAGGCGACGGTGACGCTCACGGGCCAGGATTCGGTCGGCACGTTCACGCTCGCCCGCAACTATCGGCTCGACGGCGATCTCGCCTACACGTCGGAGCTCGCCGCTGTGGTCGGCCTCGGCGTACTCGAAGGCCGATGGAAATCAGCCAATGGCCATCTCATGACGGCAAGCTCGCCTGATTCGTATGGTCGCGGCGACATCGGGCGACCCGAAAGCGCGAGCGCACCGCAGCCCGGCGGCATCCCGCAGCCGAGCAACACATATGGCTCAGGCCCCTCCTCCTATGGCTCCGGCCCGTCGAGCTACCCGGCACCCGGTGCGGGCGGCGGAAGCGGCGGCGGCACGCTGCGGCTCTCGGTGTCGTTCCAGGGCATGGGCGAATGGCAGCAGATCATGCAGCGGCTGACGGCGACGCCGGGCATTGAGAACCTCGACGTCGAGGGATTATCGGCGCGCGGCGCGCGCATTGCCCTGAGCTTTCCTGGCGGCGCCGACGCGCTCTCTCGCGCGCTGTCCGCCCAGGGACTGGCTCTCCGCGGCGGCCCCGATGGTCTGCTGCTCTCGGCGCGCTGAGCTACTTCTGAAAAAGGCGCATATCCCAGGCGACGGGATGCTCGAGGCCGGGCCGGATGCGGGCCGCGTCCGGATGGCCGCAATTGATGATGACGTTCTCCTCGATCCGCGCGACGAACGACGGCACGATCAGAATCGCGGAGCGCTTCTCCCGGTACCAATTGGAGCCCACAGCACGCGCCTTGGCCATCTCCAGCCAACCCGGCAACGAGTCCTTCGTGACGATCTCGTAGGACACGCCCTTCGGAATTTCGATCTCGATGTAGTGCTGGTTGGACGGCAACACGCCATTGAAGTGCGCGAGTTTTTCCAGCAGCGCGGTGCTGTAGTGGCGCGACGTGTAGATGACCTCCTGGCCCCTCTCGTGCCAACGGCCCTCAATCCTCGCCGCGCCTTCGCCACTGTAAATCGGATAAGCGCCGCGCGGGTCGCCGATGCGATAGACGCGCATTGGATCGGCCAACACCCGCACACCGGCCGCCGCGCTAGGCCGCGACACCAGCGTCGGCCTTGGCGAGAAGTTTCAGGACGAGATCGGCCCCGGCAATCGATTC
Source organism: Rhizobiales bacterium Ga0077530 (assembly GCA_001464855.1). GTDB lineage: Bacteria > Pseudomonadota > Alphaproteobacteria > Rhizobiales > Hyphomicrobiaceae. The sequence continues at coordinate 2,047 of LNEA01000163.1, read as the reverse complement.
CTTTGCAAGGTCGATCGGCGTCCGGCCTCCAAGCAGGGGATGCTCCTGCATCATGAAGCGGGCCGCGAGCCCAGCGTCGTCGTGATAGATCCTGAGGACTTCGTACAAGACCCGAGACAGCGCCCAGACCTTCTCGCTTTCGTCCTTGGTGAGGGCGTGCTTGCGCCGATGCAGCGTCGACTTCGGGATGATGTCGGTCGCGCGGACGAATTTGCCTTCGGGATCGAGGCGCTCCATTACGACCGTCGCGGTCTTTACGGGAAAGCCCTTGGCGATACGCTCAACGAGGCCGAGATCGTCGAGCTTGGCCCAATCGGCGAGGCCCATGAACTTGGCGATACTGCGGGCCTCGGACACTGCTCCGCCATCGGCTCTTTGCATGAGGCACCTTCTTTGTTTCAGTTGGGACCAATATAGTCTCATGCGGGATCGTCTGCAATAGCTACGGCATGGCGCCCGCGCGCATCTGCTGGTTGCGCTCGGCCGCCAGCGTGCTATGCCGGGACATCCCCTCACCCTGTCCGGGCTCTGAAATCGCCGCGATGAATGTCGTTACAACGACCGACGGCCTCGCCGTCCTATGCCGCCAACTCGCGAACAGCACCTATGTTGCCGTCGACACCGAGTTCATGCGCGAGCAGACGTTCTGGCCCAAGCTGTGCCTCGTCCAGCTCGCCAGCCCCGATGTCGAGGCGGTCGTCGATCCGCTCGCCGAAGGCATTGATCTCGCGCCGTTTTGGGAATTGATGACCAATCGCGCCGTGGTCAAGGTGTTCCACGCCGCGCGCCAGGATCTCGAGATTGTCCACGTCGCGACCGGCACCCTGCCAGCGCCCGTGTTCGACACCCAAGTCGCCGCCATGGTGTGCGGCTTCGGCGACAGCATCAGCTATGTCAACCTCGTCAAGCGCATCGCCGGGCAGGATCTCGACAAATCGTCCCGCTTCACCGATTGGAGCCGGCGGCCGCTGAGCCAAAAACAGCTCCTCTACGCGCTGGGCGACGTGACGCACCTGCGCAAGGTTTATACGAGCCTCAAGCAGACGCTCGAATCCTCCGGCCGCGCCCACTGGCTCGACGAGGAAATGGCGACCCTGCTCGACCCCGCGACCTACGAGACGTTGCCGGAGGACGCTTGGCGGCGCCTGAAACTCAAAGTCCGCAGCCGCAAGTCGCTCGCCGTCATGATCGAGCTCGCCGCCTGGCGCGAGCGCGCCGCCCAGTCCCAGGACGTGCCCAGGAGCCGGATCATCCGCGACGAGGCGCTCTATGATATCGCAAGCCAGATGCCGACGGAGACGAAGCAGCTCGCGGAATTGCGCACGCTGAGCGACGGGTTCGCGCGCTCGGCCCGCGCCCGCGAGATCGTCGATGCCGTGAACCGCGGTCTCGCTCGCGATCCGACCACGCTGCCTGCGATCAACCAGTCATCTGGATCATCGAGCGACGTCAATGCGATGTGCGATGTGTTGCGTGTCCTGCTGAAGGCCACCGCTCAGCGCCATAAGGTTGCGCCGCGTTTGATCGCCGATGCCGACGATATCGAAGCCATCGCCAGTCAGCGGGAACCTGATGTGCCGGCGCTGAAAGGCTGGCGACGGGAGTTGTTCGGCGAGGATGCGCTGCGCCTCAAGCGGGGCGAACTGGCGTTGACTGTCCAAAAAGGCGAGGTCGTCGCTATTGCCGTTCCGAAAGTCGGCGAGCGCGGTTAGCTTTCCGGGCCAGACGTTTCCAATTCCTTCACCAATTGGTGGCTAACTCGGCAACGAATATTTCACTCGCGCGCCGAGGATACCACCATGACTGCCAAAGCCGCCTACCGCTTTGCTCACGCCGTCGTTGCACTGGTTGTGCTCGGGTCGGCGTCGATCGTGCTCGCTCCAGCCGCGAGCGCCGACGATCTCATCGTCAAGTATGACCAGTCCCAGCTCCTGCGCGTCCCCCGCCCGATTGCCGAGATCATCATCGGCAATCCGAGCATCGCCGACGTCACGGTCCAGTCGAGCAACATGCTGGTCGTCACCGGCAAGACGTTCGGCACCACCAA
>LNEA01000162.1 GCA_001464855.1 Rhizobiales bacterium Ga0077530 | reverse complement strand
ATCCAAAGGGGGCGGGCATGCACCTCGCCCTTGACGCCCGCTCAACCCAGCGCTACCCAGATTAGACTAATTCTAATCTGAGGATGCCAAACCGTGCTTAACCGCTTTTCGCTCATTTCCAACGCCGGCAAGCGTCGTTTCGACGACCTGAGCGAACAGGAGATTTTGGCGCTCGCGGTCTCTTCAGAGGAGGAGGACGGTCAGATCTACACGGCTTACGCCGAGCGGCTCAGAGCCGAATTTCCGGCGACCGCCACCGTGTTCCAGGAGATGGCGGCGGAGGAGAACCAGCATCGCCGCCGTTTGATCGAAGCGTATCAGCGGCGCTTCGGCGATTTCATCGTGCCCATCCGCCGCGAGCACGTCGCCGGTTACTACACCCGCCGCCCGGTCTGGCTGGTCGCCAACCTCGATCTCGACACCATCCGCCGCGAAGCCGCCGACATGGAGCGGCAAGCGCACGACTTCTACGTCACCGCCGCCGGCCGCTCCACCGATGCGGGAACGCGCAAGTTGCTCGGCGACCTCGCAGCGGCGGAAGCCGGCCACCAAGCCAAGGCCGACAGCCTGGAGGAAAAGCATCTAGGCGACGGCAAGCGCGAGGAGGAAGATTTCGCCGCGCGCCGTCAGTTCGTGCTGACCTGGGTCCAGCCCGGGCTCGCTGGCCTGATGGACGGCTCGGTTTCGACACTGGCGCCGATCTTCGCCACCGCCTTCGCCACGCAAAATCCTTGGACGACTTTCATCGTCGGATTGTCGGCATCGGTGGGCGCCGGAATCTCAATGGGCTTCACGGAAGCAGCCCATGACGACGGCAAGCTCTCCGGCCGTGGCGCACCGTGGAAACGCGGCCTCGCCTCGGGGATCATGACGACGATCGGCGGCCTCGGCCACGCGCTCCCCTATCTCATTCCGGATTTCTGGATTGCGACGGCGATCGCGCTGGTCGTCGTGTTCATCGAGTTGTGGGCAATTGCCTGGATCCAGAACCGCTACATGGAGACGCCGTTTGCCCGCGCCGCATTCCAGGTCGTGCTCGGTGGTGGGCTGGTGCTCGCGGCGGGCATCATTATCGGCGCATCGTAGCCGACCAAAAATTCTCCGAGCCTGTCGGACAGGGCAGGGTCGCCGCGTCCTTCGAGTACAATCGATAGAACGTGCTTATCGGAGGCGAGACCATGGATACCCCTGCGAACACTCCTGCATTGCTGTTGACCGGGCGCATTCTGACGGGGCTGTTCGCCCTCTTCATATTGGGTGCGTCGATCACGCCGAAGCTGCTCCAATTGCCGGTTGCCGAGGCGACCATGGCAGAACTCGGCTGGCCGGCCGGCTACGCGCTCATGATCGGCATCATCGAATTGGTCTGCCTCGTCCTCTACCTGTTCCCGGTCACGAGCTTCCTCGGCGCGGTGCTGATGATGGGTTTGCTCGGCGGCGCCATGGCCACCCAGATCCGCGCGGGCAGTCCCCTCTTCAGTCACATCCTCTTCAGCTTGTATCTCGGACTATTCATGTGGGGCGGGCTATGGCTTCGTAACCCGATGTTGCGGGCGCTGTTTCCGCTGGCTCACGGGCCCGTCACCCCCGCGCGCTTGCGGTCTGCGAGCTAGGCCGTCACTCCTCTAGCCGTTCCGAAAAGGACTTGACCCCACACGCGCCCAGGGGCTTCCTCGCCGGGCGACGCGCCACGACGGCAGTCGCGGAGAGCGGATCGGCCAGCAGCAGCGATGGACATCTTCCACGGCTATGATCACGTGCCGCCCGGCGC
>LNEA01000161.1 GCA_001464855.1 Rhizobiales bacterium Ga0077530 | reverse complement strand
ACCCACTCCGAAATCGCCTTGGTCTGATCGGCGACGATCCAGTGCCGGATCTCTTCCCAGCGCATGTCGGGAATGTCCCGGTAGCGCGAAGCCAATACCTCACCGATCTCGGCCTTGCCGACGCAGCGTTTTCCCTCTGGTGCGGTCGGGCCGCGCGCCATCAGCCAAATGCTGTCATCTGTGAAATGCGAGAGGATCGCGTCGACGTCCTGCTTGTTGAAACCATCCTGGATCTCGTCCAGCAGGGCGATCGTCACTTGCCGCTTCATGGTCATCCTTTCCGTTGAGCTTTTTTGAGCGCAGTCCGATCCCGGTGCGCTACCAGAGTTGCACGTCCTTGCCTTCCGCCCGAAGCTTCTCAGCCCGCTCCGTGAGCCAGCGCTGGAAGCCGCCGTCCTTCTGGTAGGCACGCTCGTGCACATAAGCAAAGGTCTGCTGGAAATGGAACGGCTTCCAGTAACCGATGAGCTTCCATGCAGCAGCCGCGCCCCCCTCCTTGCCGGCGAGCGCTGCGGCCGGCGGCACGAAGAAGTAGATGGTGGGCGTGAAGTTCACGCCCCAACGCCGGGCGAGCGCACGCTCCTCCAGTTCCTTACCGTCGAAGTCCGTGACGGTCCGCGCGCCGTGCAGATTGAGCTGGATCATCAGGAAGTGCTTTTGGATGTAGGCTGCGGTTTCCGGATCCGACAGGTTTGTGACGTGCGTCTCGCGGCAGTAGGGGCAGCCACGCTGCTCGAACAGGATCGCAAGGCTCTTTCCCGCCTTCTCGGCCTCCGTCAGATCATCCTTCAGATCGAGAAAGGACTCGTGAAACCACGGCTGCGTGTAGAGGCCGTCGTCGTTGCGCGGCGGCTCCGGCTTGTCGGAGGCGTCGAGCGCACCCGGCAGCTTGACCATCATCAGGCCGAGCCCGACTGTGCCCAGGATCTCGCGTCGCGTTCGCTTCATTGCTTCGCTCCATAAAGCGAGGGTTGCGCGGAGTGAAGACGAGAACGCCGCTCACGTCAACGCACGGTCTCGCGACGGACTTGACCATCCAGTGCCGGGGCCCGATCGTGCAACTGAACAATAAAACAGGAGGAATGCCCCATGAAAATCGATGACGTCGAACTGACGCTGTTCAACTGGGACAACATTCCGCCGACGCG
>LNEA01000160.1 GCA_001464855.1 Rhizobiales bacterium Ga0077530 | reverse complement strand
CCCGGCGTGAGCGTCACGAGCATGCTCGGGTAAACCGCGAGCAGGAACGTCGTGCGACGGCGGTCACCCTTCATGCGCGTGTTGTCGGGATGCGCGAGCGCGATCTTCAGCGTGCCGTCCTTCAGGATCGTGTGGTAGTTGAACGTCGGCAGGCCGGGCGGACAATCCATCTCCTCGAGCTTGGAGAGGCCACCGATGGTGCCAGCGTGGCACATCGGCAAATGGTAGCTCTCCATGAAATTCTCGGCGAGGATCTTCCAGTTGGTGTCCCAGATGTGGGTCTCGCGGAAGGTCTCGGTGTAGTTCTCCATCCCGTAATCGTCGATGTAACCCTGAACTTCGGCGAGATGCTCCGCGACGGGCGGCAGCTCGGGATTGAGTGTGACCATGATCCAGCCGAGCCACTCCTCACAGCGCACGGCCGGCAGCCGATAGTGCTCGGCGCAGAACTCGCGATTGAGCTGCATGGCCGGCGCTGCCCTGAGGGTGCCGTCCAGGTTGTAGGTCCATGCGTGATAGGGACAGACGATCGCCCGCTTGTTTCCAGCCCCCTCGAGCAGCGTCGACATCCGGTGCAGGCACACGTTCGACATGGCGCGTAGCGTGCCGTCGTTGTCGCGGATAACGAAGATGGGATGGCCCGCGAGTTCATAGGTCACGTAGTCGCCAGGCCGCTTGAGCGCATCGGCTCGACCGACCGTGACCCACTCCTTGGCAAACACGTCGGCCAGCTCTCGCTCCAGGAATTCCGGGCTCGTATAGACGCTCGGCGGCATGGCGCGAGCGCGCTCGAATGGCTCGCTGACGTTGGCAATCAGCTCTCTGACGGCTGGCGTCACGGGCATCGTGCTCGCATCCCTGCTTCGGTCCTGGTGATAACGATCGTCGCGTCCCACGGTATCCGGTCGCCATAGCCCTCACAACGGCCGTCCGGCGCCCGTCCGCTTGGAAACGATGATCCATAGCTCTCCATGGCGTCTATCGAATTTCCGAGTATGATACATTTGTGACAAATGCCTCCGACCACCCGGGCGGTAAAGCGTGAGCCAGCAGGACCCCGTACCGCCCCCTCCCCGGATGGGTGCCCCCTTGAACTCGGCGCCCCCCGCAGGCACCGGCCGGCGCCGCCGGTGGTCATTCACCATTCCGACGCTCCGGGCCACCACCGTCAACGCTATCTGCGCTGTCGTCGCGCTCGCGCTGATCTCCTGGATCGCGTGGACCGAGGGGCCGCCGTCGACAGTCCTTCTCACGATCTTCGTCTGCGCCTCGATCGGCGCGCTTGTCGCGCTCGTCACGCGGCGCCTGCTGCTCGCCATGGTGCTGACGGTGGCGCAGGTGACTCTGGTGACGACGATCTCGTCGCTGAAGCACAAGTACATGAATATGGCGCTGCACGCCTACGACATCACCTACTACCTGATGTCGAGCGCCAACCTCAGTTTTCTCGCCGCCAACTATGGCCGCTCGGTCCTCGCTGCGATCCTGGTGCTGGCGCTGGCGGCGCTTGCATCGGCCGTCGTCTGGCGCATGGAGCCGGTGCGAGTGAGCCGCCCAATCGCTGCCACCATGTTTTTCATTTTTGCGTCGGGCGCGACAGCCGCCGGTCTCTCGGTCGGTGAGCGACGCCATATGCAGTTCGAGTACGACGGCATGTACGTGTCGTCGTTCTATCGGTCGTGGGCCGAGACGATCGAGACGCTGATGCGCGGCCAGCTCATGGAGGCGGCCGTCGCCTCGATGGCAATGCCGCCCTTGCTCCCCAAGGTCAGTTGCACGCCGGCCCAGGCTCCGCCGCACATCATCCTGATCCATCACGAATCCGCGGTTCAGCCCTCGCTATTTCCAAGTCTCAAGTATGATCCCCGGCTCGATGATTTCTTCCGCTCCGATAATGGGCAGGCATACCGACTGAGAGTCGAAACGTACGGTGGCGCTTCCGTGCTCACCGAATTTTCGGTGATGACGGGCCTGTCCAGTTATTCGTTCGGCGGCATGCGCCTTTTCGTGCAGCGCCTGATGACCGGCAAAATTACCGAGGCGCTGCCGAATATCCTGACGAAGTGCGGCTATCGCAACGTCATGTTCTATCCGATGCTACGCTCGTTCACGGGCGCCGAGCGGTTCTTCAAAAGCGTTGGCATCACAGATCTGCGCGATGCCAAGGATCAGGGCACGACGCGAGAGAACGAGCGCGATCGCTTCTACTACGACAACGCGCTCGGAGAGATCGCGCGTCACGTCGAGACATCGCGCGCGCCGCTCTTTACGTTCATCGAAACGATGGCCGGCCACTGGCCCTACGATGACCGTTATGAGCCGCATCTCGACGTGCCCGGCGGTGGACCTGGGACGCATCCCGAGATGAACGAGGTGCTGCGTCGACTATGGCTCTCAAAAATTGACTACGAGCATCTCGCCAGCGAGTTGGAGCGCCGCTTCCCCGCCGAGCGTTTTCTGATCGTTCGCTACGGCGACCATCATCCGATGGCAACGCGCGTCCTGCTCGGCTATGGCGACGGGACCGAAGCCGAGGACGTACTCGTTGGTCGCGGCTCGATCGGGTTCCAGACCTTCTTTGCCATCAACGGTGTTCGATTCAAACCGAAGGTGTCGAGCCCTGACATTCTCGATGTGCCGTACCTCAGTACGGTTCTGATGGAGAGCGCAGGGCTTCCGCTGTCTGATGCGCACGCGGCTGTGGTTCGACTGCCCCAAGCGCGACCACATTTTGAGCTTCCACCGGCAGCTTCTCAACGACGGGATCGTCGTCGCGCGCTGAAGCTCATCCCCGGAGCGTACGTTCGGCGCAGCCAATCCGGCGCCGAGGCTCGCGGAGTCCAGCACCCGGGCATCGCACAGCGCACACGCGGCCGAATGGCGTCCGAGACCATCCGTCCTTCTTTTCGTCGCGATTGCGTGGCGACACTGTTCGACGTCACGAAGTTCAGGCGTCCCGCACGCGCCACATTCGGAGGCATTCCCTTGCCAAAAGCCGAAGCGCGGTTGTGCGCGATTGCGACTGCAGTACCTGAGCACATAGCAACCCAGACAGAGATTGCGGAACGCACGCGGCGCGTGTTCGGCCTGCGCATGCCCGAGTTCGAACGCATCGCACCTGTGTTCGAGAATGCCGGCATTGCACAGCGCCATGCGGTACGGCCGGGCGACTGGTACGAGCAGGAACAATCGTGGTCGGAGCGCACGCAGGTCTATCTGACCGAGGGCACTCGACTGTTTGTGAGCGCTGCGCGCGACGCACTGAAGCGGGCCGGACTTTCGGGCGCGGATGTCGATTGCGTGGTGACGGTCTCATCGACCGGGATTGCAACGCCGAGTCTCGAGTGCCGCGCGGCAGCGGAATTGAATTTCCGGGCCGATGTCTTGCGCGTTCCAGTGTTCGGATTGGGCTGTGCCGGCGGCGTTACAGGGCTCTCCATCGCCGCGCGATTGGCCGAGGCACGACCTGGCAGCACCGTACTCCTGGTCGCCGTCGAATTGTGTTCGCTGGCCATTCGGCTCGACAAGCTGACCAAGGCCAACATCGTGGCGCTGGCGTTGTTCGGTGACGGCGCCGCGGCGGCCGTCATTCGCACCAACGCGCACGGGCACGCCCGTATCGCGACGGCCGATGAACATACCTGGCCCGATACGCTCGACATCATGGGCTGGGACATCGATCAGCAGGGCTTTGGCGTCATCTTCGATCGCTCGATACCAGAGTTCGCGCTGGAGCACTTGCGTCCCGCTGTCGACGGCATACTTCAGCGCCAAGGGCTGTCGCGCAGCAGCGTCGACCGCTTCGTCTGTCACCCCGGCGGCGCCAAGATCGTCGAGGCCATCGAAACCGGTCTTTCATTGAAAGTCGGCGGCCTCGACCACGAGCGCGCGGTGCTCGCGCGCTACGGCAACATGTCGGCGCCCACCGCGCTCTTCGTGCTCGAGCGCGCCATCGCCGAAGGCCTGCCGCAGCAGTCGTTGCTGATGGCGTTCGGGCCAGGCTTCACTTTGAGCACTGTAACGCTCACGCGAGCTGCCGCATGATCCCCGATTGGCTCCACCTTGATCCTCTCGCCGTTGTTGTGCTCACACTCGTCACAGTGCAACGCCTGGCCGAGTTGGTCTATTCGCGCTTCAATGAGGCGAGACTCAAACTCAGCGGCGGCGTCGAGCACGGCGCTTCGCACTATCCGGCCATCGTCGCACTACATGCGTCATGGCTGATCGGGCTCTGGATCACCGCGATCGGCACGCAACCGAGCCACGGATGGCTCGCGATTTTTCTGGCGCTGCAGATGTTGAGGATTTGGGTTCTGGGCACGCTTGGATCGCGCTGGACAACGCGGATCATCGTACTCCCAGGCAAACCACCGATCCGTAGCGGACCGTACCGCGCCCTGTCGCATCCAAACTATGCCGTGGTCGCGGCCGAGATTTTTGTCCTCCCCATGGCGTTCGGGCTCATCACGTATGCCGTGATCTTTTCCCTATTGAACGCCGCTGTGCTCGCGCTCCGCATCCGCTCCGAGAACGCCGCACTTTCGCCGACCCACTGATCGGTCATGGAGCGATCTCATCGAGCCCTACTCGATGGGATTTTTGGTATCCATCATCGGCGTTGTCGCGCCCTCGACATGATACTTGTGGCACGTCAGGCAATCCTGGCGCGCCATGCTGCTCGTGTGGCACGTCTGGCAGAGATCCTTCTTGACCGCACCGAAGTTCGACACGAACGACTGCGGATTGCCCTTCTCGTAGGTCTTGAGATAAGGGCGACCTTTCTCGAGGCTATGGCACGTCAGGCAGCCGCGATTGTCCATGACGCTTAAATGCGGCTCGTGGACGAACTGCGTGAAGCGTCCCTGCTTGCTCTCGACCGACGCTGGAGTGAAATTGACGACACGACCCTTGCCGCCCAAGTCATCGACGCTGTGACATTTCGTGCAAGATCCCTGCGCTTCCTTGCTCGCGAGCGCATCGAACACTGCGGCGGCCGGGCTCTTGGTACCCTTTGGCGCCTTCGGACCGCTCAGCGAGAGCCAGGAGTAGATAAGTTTGTCCTTGTGGCCGGTGGGCCGGTAGAAGATCGCGTAATCCTGCCGATACCAGCCGCCATACTCGGCCCAATTCTCCGGATCGACATCGCTTTTGATGCTGATGACCGGAGCAGCAAGCGTCTGCGGCTTGGCCGCTGTGTCGGCTCTTGTGGGTGCCGCTGCTGGAGGCGCGGTTGGCTGACCGTGATCCGGTGCCGCGTCCGCGGATCTGGGAGCGGCCTCCTTGGCTGTGTCCTTCGCACCTGACTTGGTCGCGCGGAGCTCTTCTGGGGTCGGGAACAGCAGATCGTCGGTCTGGTCGGCCGCCTTGGTCCGAGGCGGTGCATCGGCGGCAGCCGTTTCCTTTGACGGCTTGGCACTCGCGGGTTCGGCCTTTCGAGCCGCGCTGTCCGGCGGATCGGTGGCAGCCTTACCGGAACTCTCCACCTCTGTTCGCGGCTCGGCTGCTTCGCGGCGACCCGATCCCGTGATGCTGGCCGTTCCGCTATCGACAGCCACTCTCGATTCCTTGATCGTCGTCGTCCAGCCACCCTGCTCCGGCGCACGCGCCTCCATGCGACCGGCCATCTCTGCTCCAAGATTCGGCAACCATTGCTGATGCGCGCCAATCACCACATCCGACGGCAGGCTCGCCGTCAGATCGGCGATCAGCGACGCACTCAGCCTTCCCATGCCGTCGATCGTCAGGTCGGCAAGCACGTCGGATGCCTTGCCCTTGATCAGCGCGTAAAAGAGCCCTTTGATTTCCCAGACGAGCGCCGCAACTGCCTTGATCTGGGCATCGTTGGCGCGACTTAGATCCTGGAGATTGAGGCGATCGACGGCCTTGATCACGGCGCGGCCGCGCTCGCTCCGGCCGATCATGACCTTCATGAAGGGTGTGAGTTCGGCCTCGGACGCCGACGGCCATTCGCCGATCGTGGCCTTCTTCTTTTTCAGCGTCGCGAGGTCGAGACCGGGTAGCGCGAGGAACGCAACCCCCTTCGGACCGCTGACCCGATCCTTACCGGTGATCTGGTCGAGATGGCACGAGGTGCACGTCTGCTCGAACGACGCCACCCCCATGACGCGCCTGTCCTTGCCGCTGTTGTGACAGGTCGCGCATGTCTCGGGAATGCGCCGCGCCGGATCCTTCTTCGCCACTTCGGGGAAATGCTTACCGAAATGACCCTCGTGGTCGTAGACGAGACGGGTACGTTGGCGGAACGGGTAGTTCTCGAATTTCGGATGATCCCCGTCGAAGCTGTCGAACTTCACCACATGGCACGATTGGCATTGCTCGTTGGAGATCGTGCTGAGCTTGAACTTGGCTCCCTGATGCTCCTGGTGACACGTCGAACAATAGAGACCGCGCATTGCCACATCGTGTGTCGGAAACGCCGCGCGCTGCGCACGTGCTGCGTGCGGCGCAGGCGTTACTGCTGCGATCTTTGCCAATCGATCGGTACTTCGCTTCAGCACATCGGGTGAGGCGCTGTGCGCATTGAAAGCCGTATCCGGCATCTTATGACAGCCGAGGCATGCAGTGCTGTCGGCGTGACGGTCGCCCGCGATGAGACCGTGCAGCCAGCTCAATTTTCCGCTGCCGCTGTTGGTGTGGCAGGTGCTGCAATTTTCGATCGAGCCGTGCGCGCTGGCCAGCGGTCCCGGCATCAGGAACTGCATGTTGTTGGAAAGGATAAACGCGACGGCGATGCCGACAACGGTCAAGAGCGCGAGCCGCGTCGCAATGCGATCGCGCCGAGAACTCGGCGGCGCCGGATTCCCGTCCTTTGGCTGCCGCGCCAATCTTGTCCATCCCGGCCGCCGCATCACCACCACGCCGCCGACGAAAACGCATAGACGACGAGGACGTGAAGTGCCGTCAGTACAATCAGGACATAGGTCGCGGGCACGTGCACAAACAGCCACGCCCTGGAGAGACCGAGAAAAACGCGTGCAAAATCGAGCCGATCTTTCTCGGCCACCAGATCCTTGATCGCCGCGAGCTTCGCCTGACCGAACGTGTCGACATAAGGTGTCAGGCTGTCAATCTCATCGGTCAGCCGCTTGAGTGGGCGCCGCGAACCGATCAAATGCGCCGAGTAATTGCGCGGTCCCTGAAAAAATGAATGCACGTGGGTGGAGTAGAGATCGGCGATCCACGCATCATGGGGCGTTGCCGGCAATGCAAACTCCGCCGCGTTTGGATCTGGCGTGGCGACGACGTCGTGGACCTCTTTCGCCAGCTCGCCTCGACGCGTCGGGATGCGGTCATAGGTAACGCCGTCGTCGATCCGGCGTGCGGTCTCCAGTGACCAAGTGAGGTAGGTGCCGATGATGCCGCTGAGCGCCACCAGTACAAAGCCCGACCACAGCGCCCATTCGAAAGCCGTGTCCGGCAGCGAGAAATCTGAATGCGATATGAATGCCGCGATCAACAGATAGCCGAGGAAAATATGGCCTTTCCTCCAGCGCATGTCGGACTGGGGCGATAGGCGCGCCTTCTTTCTGGCAACGTGAAAATAGACCTGCGCCGCCATGCCACCCGCCAGCAGCCAACCATCGAGATACCGCGGATCGCGCAGCGCGTTGCCATAGATCCAGACGAGCCAGAACAGGCCGCCCGAGATGGCTGCGATCAGCAGTACCTGGATCGATCGTCCACCAACCGATCCGCTGGACGCACGGCGCACCGCCGATCTCATGGTGCCCCCTTAAAGTCGGTCATCGCGCAGGTCGCATCCTCCAAAAACGCCAATCCTGTTGTTGGGCGGTCGCGATCAATCGACCACCCCCGCTTTCCGTGCGGTGCCCTTGAACTTGTCCGGTGTGGGAATGAGGCTATCGAGGCCGGCCATTGTGCTGCCGTCGTACTTCGCGGTGATGCTCGTAAGCAGCTTCGCGACGCCATCGGCCGCAGCCGTCAGAAGGCGGTCGTTATTGAGCTTCAGGCCTGCCGAATGACCGAACTCGACCATTTTCGCGACCTCCGGCACGTTCGGCAGCGCCTTCGCGACAACCGCGAGCTGCTTGCGCACGCGGTCCGCACGCTTGGCCATCTCGAACGCATAAGTTCGTCTCACCGTCGCCTTGCCGACCGCGCGCAGCGCCGCCTCGAGTTCGACGCCAAGGCCGATGAGGTAGAGCATCCGCTTTCTCGCGGCGGTGGGTGGCGTATTCTCCTTGCCCTTTGAGTGCCAGGTGTTGTGCCGGACCTCGCCAAGTGACCACGACACCAGCTCGAACGCGCTGCCGGCGGCATGGCCACCTCTGTTCACGAGTTCCTCTTGTGGCACGACGTGACAGCCGTAGCAGTTCTTCGCCAACTGATAGAGGGATGCCGGCCGAATCATTCCCTTGGACTCCGCGAGCTTCCAGCGCGCTTCTGCCTCGGGCTTGGTCTCGGTCTTCTCGGTCTTGCCGCTGAACCCACTGTGAACTTTGATCCAATTCTCGCCAGCGCTGTGGCAAGACTCGCAGGAGATGCCGGCCACGGGCTCTTTTTTGTTTTCCTTCTGCTGCACCGTGTAGTGGCAGCCCAGGCACAAGCTCTCGGAGCGAATGCGCGTAATACCCATGCGCTCAGCGATCTCATTCGCTTCCTTGCGGCGCGGAAGCTCGCGGAACGTCTTGAAATGATGCGTGC
>LNEA01000159.1 GCA_001464855.1 Rhizobiales bacterium Ga0077530 | reverse complement strand
CTCGGATACGACGCCGTACCACCGGGGACATAGAGCCCCACCGCCTCGACCGCGGTCCAGCGGCCGCCGAGTTCGACGCCCAGCGCATCGCGATAGCGATCATCGGAAGGCAGCTGCCGCTGGTGGTAGGCAACAATACGGTCGCGCGCGAGCGTCAGCGCGGCGACTGTCTCGCCGTCCGCCCCATCAACCGCCGCCGCGATCTCGTCGGCGCCAATGCGCAATCCGCGTGCGGCGACGTCGAAACGGTCGAACCGCTGCGTCAGCTCGATAACGGCTGCGTCACCGCGGCGGCGCACATCGGCAAGGATCGCCCGCACCTGTGCGTCGACGTCGTCCGATACTTCCCGCTTCTGCGTGAGGAAGGTGCGGAATTTCGTCTCGAAATCGGCGTCGGACGTCGTCAATCGGATCGGCATGGGGTTCGGTCTCTCTTGGCCGTGCCACCACTTCCCTTTTTCCCCGTCAAAACGGGGAGAAGGTCGGGATGAGGGGCGGCACCAATTGCCGACGTTTGAATACACCGCCGCCCCTCACCCTAACCCTCTCCCCGTCGAAACGGGGAGAGGGGATATTGTGCAGACTGGGGCAGACACACCATCAACTACGATCAGTCGCTAGGTCGCCGCATCGTCGTCCGGATGTCGCGGCACCGCGCGTGCCTGCCACGCCGGGCCGAGGTCCTTCAACTCGGCTTCGATGCACTCGACATGCAAACGCACCGCGCCACCACCGGCGAACACCAGCGTCACGTGCCCCTGCGGATCCTCGGGCGCCACGTCCTCGAACTGCAGCGCAAGGAGCTCCAGCACCTCGTGGCCGGCCTTGAGATCGATGCCGCTGACCTTTGCGCCAAGGACGCGCTCGAACCGTGGCCGGTGGCGAGCGTCGTCGTCCAGTCGAACCGGTTCATGATCGCCGCGAAGCGACGCTCGCGCGGCACGAACGCCATATCCGCGATCTTCAGCACGGCGTCCTGCAGATGCGCGGACATGACCTTCAGGTCATCGGCATCGAGGGCGATGAGTTTCAGCGTGCTCTTGTCAGGTGGAGTGCTCATTGGCCCCGCCACGGTTCAGCCCGGCTCGGGCGCTGTTGCGACCGTGACAGATACCCGCCGCCGCCGCCCCGCGCAACCGGACGTGTGCCGATCTCTGGCTGAGCACGGCGCATTCGGTTAACCTCGCGCCCCAGGGCAACCCAAACGCGAACAACGCATCAAAAACTCGGGAGGAAGTGCATATGGCCGGACAATCGGGCGTCGCCGTCATTACGGGCGGGTCGAGCGGGATCGGCGAGGCAACAGCGCGCCGCCTTGCCCGCGACGGCTATCGCATCGCCATTCTCGACGTGAACATGGCGGCCGCCGAGGCTGTCGCCAAATCGATCGGCGAGAGCGCTCGCGCCTACACCTGCGATGTCGCCGATGCCGACGCTGTCGATGCCGCCGCCGCCGCGGTCGACAAGGACATGGGGCCGCCGGCCGTCCTCGTGACCTCCGCAGGCCTGATCCCCAACAGCGAATCCATCCTCGACATGGACATGGCTGCCCACGACCGCATGTGGAAGGTCAACTACAACGGCACGCTCCACGCCTGCCGCACCTTTGCGCGCCGCATGATCCCGCAGAAGCGCGGCGCCATCGTCAC
>LNEA01000158.1 GCA_001464855.1 Rhizobiales bacterium Ga0077530 | reverse complement strand
TCGGTCGATCATGCGGTCGAATCCTACTGCTCGCCGACCGCCAATCCGGCGACCGAGCCACTGTCGCTGCAGGGACTGCGGCTGCTTCATCGATCGCTGCCGGCGATCCTCGCGCGACCCGACGACCTCGCGGCGCGCCTCGACGCGCAATTCGGTATGTGGCAGGCGATCGCGGCCTCGGTCGCTGGTGCTGGGAGCGGCGCCAGCCACGGTATCGGCTACGTGCTCGGCTCGGGGTATGGCGTGCCGCATGGTCACACGAGTTGCGTCATGCTGCCGGCGGTGTTGCGCTGGAATGCGTCGTTCAACGGCGATCGCCAGAAGGCGCTGAGCGCCGCCATGGGCGAGCCGGACCGCCCTGCCGGTGACCTGATCGCGGATCTCGTCGCACGGCTCGAACAGCCCGGTAGCCTGCGCGCGCTGGGAATCAAGCGCGAGAACCTCGGCGACATCGGCGAGCGGGCCATGACCTATGCGCCGGTGCGCCGCAATCCGAAAAAGATCGCGGGGCCGGCTGACGTTATGGAGATCCTCGAGATCGCGTGGTAGCGAACGCGGATCGAGCTCCGCAGATCACGCACGAGCTAGATCGCGGCGGCGTGTCGGCACGGGTGGTCGGCTCGCCTGCCGCTGACCGCTGCGCCGCCGCCACATCAGGAACACGACGATCCCGACGTTGAGGACGTTCCAGGCGATGCCATTTAGGAATGCCGCCTGGTACGAGCCGGTGAAATCGAAGATGACACCGGAGAGCCAGCCGCCAAGCGCCATGCCGAACAGCGTCGCCATGAGTACGACGCCAACGCGAGCGCCTGCCTCTTTCGGTGAGAAGTACTCGCGAACGATGAGTGCATAGCTCGGTACGATACCACCTTGGAACAGTCCGAACAGGGCCGAGACGACGTAGAGCGAGGCGAGCCCGTCGAAAGGGATGTAGAGGAGCAGCGCAATACCTTGCAGCGTCGAGCCGAGCAGCAGGGTTTTAAGACCGCCGATCCTATCCGAAATCAATCCCGAGACGAGCCGACTGATGATGCCGAAGCCGAGCATCAGCGAAAGCATTTCAGCGCCGCGCTGGGCGCCGAACCCGAGATCCGCGCAATAGGCGACGATGTGGACCTGCGGCATCGACATGGCCACGCAGCACGCGAGGCCAGCGACGACCAGCAGACCCTGCAATGTGCCCGGCGACAGGCGCAGGAGGGCCGGCGATGGCTCGCGGGCGAGTGCCGCATCCGTAACGGGATTGGCGTGGGGGGGGCGGCGCTGGAGAAGCGGCGCCAGCAGCAAAAGAGCCACGGTACAGAAGACGCCGAGCATGAGATGCGTGGCACGCCAGCCATAGGTGTCGATCGAGTATTGGAGAATTGGCGGCCAAATGGTGCCGGACATGTAGTTGCCGCTCGCGCAGATGGCGATGGCTATGCCGCGACGTTTGTTGAACCAGTGTGAGATGTCGGCCAGCAACGGCGCGAACATCGTGGATGTGCCGAGCAACCCGATCAGCAGTCCGTGGGCGATGGCGAACTGCAGCAAGCTCTGGGAATAGCCGGTCGCGATGTAGCCAAGGCCGATGGCGATGGCGCCGCCGATGATCGGCAGCATCACGCCAAAGCGATCCGCGAGGCGGCCCGCGACCACCCCGCCGAACCCAAATCCCAGCAGAGTCAGCGTGTAAGGGAGAGCGGCGCTTGCGCGGTCGACGCCGAATTCGGCCTGAACGGCGGGCAGCACGACGACGACCGACCACATGCCGACATTGCCGATCGTGCCGATCAGCGCGGCCGACAGCAGCCGAAACCATGCGTAGCCCGAATCGATGTCGGCGCTTGTGCCGTAGGGATGACTCATGGCCTGGGGGTCTCGAACTGCGAGGTCTGTTGGGTTGCGAGGGCGGCGATCGGTCAAAACCGGCCGGGGGGCCCAATTGAGCTATGCGGCAGCGACACCCTTAACGGGTTGTGAGGACTGGTGCCACTGTGCCGGGTTTTCAGTCAACAGGCTTGGCAGCATGGTCACTGGTGGTGTTGCTATCGTGCACGGGGCTGGAACCCAGCGGTATGTTTGGGCGTCATGCTGCTGACGTCCGACGCGCAGCATGATAACCTCTTGAGGTTTATCGCTCGCATTCCCATGTGGCTGACACTTGCGTACAGGTGACAGGCGAATCTCTTCGCTCGGCGCCCGCGTGGATTTTATCAGGGAGACCGAGGAATGAGCTGGTCGATGGTACGCGGTGCTCCGCGCAGGATCGTTTTTGCGGCGCTGCTGGCGGTGCTCGGAGCATCCCATGCGCAAGCCGAAACGCCATTCGAAATGCTCGCCGGAACCTGGAACGGCTCAGGGCAGATCCGTCTCGAGAACGGTAAGTCCGAAGCATTGAAGTGTCGCGCCTTCTATACCCAGAAGGACGCGAGTGGGCTCGGCATCGCTCTGCGCTGCGCTTCGGCGAGCAATAAGATCGAGCTTCGCGCCAGCCTCAATCAGGATCGTGGTGCGATCGATGGAAGCTGGGAAGAGCGTACTTTCAACGCGGCCGGCACCGTCAAAGGACGAATGACGCCGAGCAAGATCAATCTGTCGATCACAGGCGGCACCTTCTCGGGCTCGATGAATGTCTCCATTCTGGGCGAGCGCCATTCCGTGTCGATTGAAACAAACGGCATCGGGCTGAAGGGCGTCAGCATCAATCTGTCGCGCGGTTAGGGCGAACAGCTCACAGTGTCGGGCCTGCCGGGGGGCGGGGCATTTACAAGATAGCGACCTGCGGGTCCGCGATGACTTGGAGGGGGAATGAAAAGAAGTCTCACTATGACGGCGGTTGCGTGCCTGCTGGGTAGCGCTGCTATAGCCAGCGTCGACGCCGTTATATTCGGTGCGGTCGATGCGCAAGTCATCACGCGCGAACGGCCGTCGGCCGGACCGCCCAGGAGCAGCGTCGTCGTGGCGGATAGCCGCTTCGGTCACGGCTCCGTTTCCGGCCCCGTGCGTCGTGGGCAGAGCGGATGGGAGGTCCGACTCCCGCGCGGCACCTGGGTTCCGTGCAAGCGGAGCTGCTCGGAGGAACTCCGCCTCGCGACTGTGGATTTCTGGGAGACACAGGGCCGCTCGGCGCCGGATGGTGGGCCCGGATATTTCCGCTTCGACTTCTGGTTCTAGGCAGGATCGGCCCGGACTCAAGAAAACAGGCGGCCCGAGCCGCCTGTTTTTCGTTTCGTGACGCGTTAATCGGGCAAGCCCGGCTCAGCCAATGGCGAGCGGCGTTTTTTGCGAGACCTTTACGCCGGCATCGTCGACCCAGGTGAACTCGAATTCGCCGGGGCCGGGCACCTTCATGAAGAAGGCGAGGTAGGGGTTCGCGGAAATGCCGGGCTGCATCTCCGCCTTGAAGAATTCCTGGCCGGCGAAGCTCGCGGTGAACGAGTTGATGATGTTGCGCGGGACGACCTTGCCATCGGCGGTCTTGCGGTTGCCGGTCTCCATCACGTGCTGGACCAGCGTCTTGATTTCGATCACGTCGCCGACCTTGGCGGTGGCAGGCACGCGGATCCGGGGTTTGGCGTCAGACATGTTCGTGCTCTCCGTTCCCTGGCTCAGCCGCCGCAGCCGCCGATGGTGACTTTGACCCCGCGCTTGCCGAGCAGGAACTTGCCGTCGCTCAGTTCAGCCACGGCGACGACGTCCTGCGTGCGGGCGAGGCGCATCCGGCTCGATACGGCGGCCTTGCCGGATGCCGGCGTGAAAATATAGCTCGCAACACCCACCTGCGGGTTGCCCGAGGCGAAGATGTGCAGTGTCTTGACGTAGCTCTCAGGCGTCATCGGACTCTCGACCGCGAGCGCGAACGGGACCGTATTACCGTTCTCCGCGATCTCCGGCACTTCGAGGGTGATGCCGCTCTCTGCGGGCTTGGCGTCGCCGAGGACTTTTTTCAGCGCTTCATCCAGGCTGCGGATCGGTTCCTGAGCCAACGCCGGCAGATCGGCGAGGAACGTGGCGATCGCCAAGCTGGCGCCGGCGCCGAGCAGAAACGTGCGGCGGTCAACGATTTCGATGTCCAACCTTTGCATTGCCTTCAGCACACCCGGCGTTTGGGCCGGGCCCTCCTCCAGACTGGCGATGACCCGATCTTCCTTGGCCCGCTGCCGGCGATCTTCTAGTGCACTTCCAGCCGGCGAACGCCGAGCCAACGGCGTCGGTGCTTGCCTAATCCCAGTAGCATATTAGAATGTTTGTATGCAACCGCACGGGGCTGCAATCGAGCGGGTCCAACGCCATGCGTCCAAATCGCCGCCAAACGACGATTTTCTCCGTTGTTGCCCTGGCGTTTGCCCTTTTGGTGTGGGCAAGCGTTGAGGTTCGCGCCCAGGCCACGGCCCCCGCCGTGCCCGCCATCGACCTTGCCACCGCGCCAGCGGTTCTCGTTATGATCGGTGATCGCGGCTGCCCCTATTGCGCCCGTTTCGAGCGGGAGGTGGCACCGGGCTATCAGGCCAGCGAGGACGGCTACCTTGCTCCGCTGGTGCGCCGCGACCGCCACGACGCCGATGTCGCCTTCATCCCTCGGGTGGTCTATTCGCCGACATTCATCATGCTGGTCCGCGGACGTGAGGTTGGTCGCATCGTCGGCTACGCCGGTGCGGACCTGTTCTGGATGCAGGTTGCCGGATTGATGAGCGATGTGCGCCTCGCTCTCGGACGAGGCGATCTCACGGCGCCGAAGCGTTTGTAATCTAGCGATCCAGAACAGGAGGTTCGTCAACGCGATTGGAAGTGTTGCAAAGCTCTGTCGGGTGAATGGAAAGCGCACGCATCAGATGCGCCAAAAAAGCTAAAGGTTGGCCCGGTGTCCGGGTCGCAACATTGGGAGGATAAACAATGGCAGACATTTCACGCCGCGATCTCGGCAAGTTGGTCGCTGGCGCGGGCGCGGGTGCATTTGCGGCGACGGGATTCGGGACGTTTGCGATCGCGCAGGGCGTATCGGCAGGCCGCGTCGTCGTCATCGGTGGTGGCGCCGGTGGAGCGAGCGCCGCACGGGCGTTGAAGATCGGAGCGCCCAAGCTCGAGGTCACGCTGCTCGAGCCCAACCGGATTTATTCCTCGTCGTTTTTCTCGAACCTGTATCTCGGCGGCTTTCGCAGCTACGCCAGCCTCAACCACAATTACGACGGCTTGCGCCGCCTCGGTGTGCGCGTCGTCCATCAACGTGCCAATTCGGTCGATACCGCAAAGAAGACAGTTCGCACCAGCGGCGGCCAGACCCTGCCCTACGACAAGCTCGTGGTCTCGCCCGGTATCGCGATCAAATATGATTCGATCCCCGGCTATTCCGAGGCGGTGTCGAACGGCCGTGCGCCGCACGCCTATCTCACGCAGGGGGGAACGGCGGCACCGTGGCGATGGTGATGCCGAACAACCCGTTCCGCTGCCCGCCAGGCCCGTATGAGCGCGCGTGCATGATCGCGCACTTCCTGAAGACGCAGAAGCCTAAGTCGCGCCTCGTGATCCTCGATCCGAAGAAGGGGTTCTCGAAGCAGCCGGTGTTCGTCGAAGCATTCAATAAGTATTATAAGGACATCATCGAGCTCAATATGACCAACGAAATCGATGATTTCAGCGTCACCGCCTTCGATGCCCGGGCGCGCGAGATCACGACCAAGGCCGGGAAGAAAGTGAAGTTCGACGTGGCCAACGTGATCCCCCAGCAGAGCGCTGGCGAAATCGCGCTCCGTGCCGGGTTGGCCAAAGGCGACTGGTGCCCGGTCAATCCGGAGAACTTCACGTCGGCGCTGGTGAAGGATGTCTACGTCCTCGGCGACGCAACGATTGCCGCGGAGATGCCGAAGTCCGCGTTCTCGGCTAACAGTCAGGCCAAGGTCGCGGCGAACGACATCATCGCAGAACTCGCGAAGGGTGAGCGCTTCCCGGCACGCTATCGCAATACCTGTTGGTCGCTTCTTGCCCCTGACGACAACGTCAAGGTTGGCGCCAACTACACGGCCAAAGAGGGCAAGCTCGATCCATCCGGCTCGTTCGTCTCGAAGCCCGGCGAAGACGCGGGAACGAGAGCCCAGAATTACCAGGAGTCGATCGGCTGGTACGCGGGCATCACCGCCGACATGTTCGGTGGACCGCCGGCAACGCGGTCGACCGGTAGCAAGGCCGGTTGAAATCCGGAGCGACGGACGATTTCACGCCCTCTTCCCGCTCAGCGGGGAGGGGGCGTTCGTCATTCGGAGGTTTGCGCGGCCAGCCCATCGATGATCTTGGCCAGCTTGACGTCGCGCTCCGTCAAGCCGCCAGCGTCATGCGACGTCAGCGTGATCTCGACCCGGTTCCACACGTTCGACCATTCCGGGTGATGGTCGAGCTTCTCCGCCGCCAGCGCGACCCGGGTCATAAACCCGAAGGCTTGGCTAAAATCGGCGAACTTGAAGGAGCGCGTGATGGCATCGCGCCCCTCGGCCGGTTTCCAATCGCTGATTTCGGCTAGTGTCGCGTCGCGCTGCGCTGCAGCAATCTTCTGCGTCATCGAGATAACTCCGGACAGGGTTGCGTCGACGGATTGTACACCCGTGGAACGTTAGGGTGGGGCGTAGGTTTCGCGATTCGCGTCTCCATGGGCGAAAACGCGCGTCATCAAGCGGAAGTGAAAGAGGCCACATCGCCAGGTTATGGTTTGGCCCGTATGTGATGATTGAGTCGTCCGACAATC
>LNEA01000157.1 GCA_001464855.1 Rhizobiales bacterium Ga0077530 | reverse complement strand
CGCACCAGCTCGGCCATGTCGGCGATCGGCCCCTCCAGCGCGGCGCCGACGTCGTGCGGCCTGAGCACGACCGACTTCATTCGGCGCTGCACGACATCTCGGCCGCGGATGTGAGCCTCGGCGACACGGCCATTGGCGCGCGAGCCCGCGGAGCCTGCTTCGATCTTGATCCTCTCAGCGCTGGCCAGACCGATACCGAGTTGATGAGCGCGGCGAACGTAGCGCCGGATCGCCTCGTCGAAGGCATTGCCCGCGACTTTCAGCGATGCCGTGTGCACGATCTCGCCCTTCGACAGCACCGCGATGTCGCTCGTGCCGCCGCCGATATCGAGGATCATGGTCGCAACGGTGTCGTCGATTTCCATTCCGGCACCAATCGCTGCCGCGACCGGCTCTTCGACGAGATAGACGCGACGGGCGCCGGCAGCTTTTGCGGTCTCATAGACGGCGCGGCGTTCGACGGGCGTCGCGCCAGCAGGCACACAAATGAGGATGCGTGGACGCCGAAAGCCGAACTTCGACTTCGCGCGGGTGATGAACGAACGCAGCATTTCCTCCGTCGCGACGAAATCCGCGATGACGCCGTCGCGCAGCGGTCGGATAAGGTCGATCGGCTCGGGACTGCGCGCTTTCAGTGTGATTGCCGCTTCGCCGACAGCGATGACATGGCGCGGGATGTCCTTCGCCCTGACGGCTGCGACCGAGGGTTCGTCGATGATGATGCCGCGACCGGCGACGTGAACCAGCGTGTTGGCTGTTCCGAGATCGATCGCGATATCGTCCGAGAAAACACCGCTGACGGGTTTCCGCATCTCTTTGGCGTTCCAGGCCCGACGTAACGTCGTAGGTGTCGCCGAACGCGCGGCCAGCGCTACGGCTGGTCGCCAAGATAGTCGAGGCGCCGTCGAAGTCCAACAGTCGTTCAGGAAAAACGAGAGTTGCAGCAGCCGCCCCGCAGCCTGCTCGCGAAGCGGTTCCCTCTCCCCGCCAACGCGGAGAGAGGGACTGTTATCAGCTCACCATCATCTGTGCGGCTGGACCACGCTGGCGCTTCATCATGAGCTTGTTGAGAGCGGCCACATAGGCGCGCGCGGACGCGACCATCGTGTCGGTGTCCGAGCCTCGACCCGTCACCTGACGGCCGTCCTCTTCGAGCCGCACCATGACCTCCGCTTGCGCATCGGTTCCTTCGGTGACCGCCATCACCTGGTAGAGGGGCAGACGTGCCTCGTGCGGCACGATCGCCTTGATGGCTTTAAAGATGGCGTCGACCGGACCGTCACCAGTGGCTTCGCGCGTTTCCTGGTGGCCATCGACTTCCATCGTGATCGTCGCCCGCTGCGGACCGCCGGTACCCGCGACCACCTGCAGCGCAATCACCTTGATGCGGTTGGTCTGCGTCGCGACTTCCTGATCCACCAGCGCTTCGATGTCCTCGTCGAACACCAGCTTCTTCTTGTCGGCGAGATCCTTGAAGCGGCGGAACGCATCCTGGAAGGCGTTGTCGCCGAGCTCGTAGCCCAGTTGCTTCAGCTTATCGCGGAACGCGGCGCGGCCCGACAGCTTGCCGAGGCTGAGCGTCGACTTCGAGAGTCCGACGCTTTCAGGCGTCATGATCTCGTAGGTCTCCGTGTTCTTGAGCATCCCGTCCTGGTGGATCCCGCTCTCGTGCGCGAAGGCGTTCCGGCCGACGATTGCCTTGTTGTACTGGACGGGGAACGCTGCCACCGCCGCGACCAGTTTCGAGGCCCGCGTGAAGTAGGACGAATCCACGTTGCACCAGTACGGCAGCACGTCGTGGCGCACTTTCAACGCCATCACGATTTCTTCCAGTGCTGCGTTGCCGGCGCGCTCGCCGAGACCGTTGATCGTGCATTCGATCTGACGGGCGCCCGCGCGGACACCGGCGAGCGAGTTCGCGACGGCCATGCCGAGATCGTTGTGGCAATGCGTCGACCAAACGACCTTGTCCCCGCCCGGCACCGTCTCGCGCAGCATCTTGATGAGCGCGTAATATTCCTCCGGCACCGAGTAGCCGACGGTGTCGGGAATGTTGAGCGTGGTCGCGCCCTGCTTGATCGCGATCTCGCAGCAACGCAGCAGCACGTCGCGCTCGGTGCGGGTCGCGTCCTCGGGGCTCCACTCGACGTTATCGGTGTAGTTCCGGGCGCGCGCAACGCTCGCTCCAACCGCCGCGATGACCTGCTCGGCGTCCATGTTGAGCTTCCACTTGCGGTGGACCGGGCTCGTCGAGATGAACGTGTGGATGCGCGGGCGTGCCGCGAACTTGACCGCCTCACCGGCGCGGTCGATGTCGGCAAAGCTCGATCGCGAGAGGCCGCACACGACGGCGTTCTTGACCACCTTGGCGATCTCGCAGACCGCCTCGAAATCGCCGTTCGACGAGATCGGGAATCCTGCCTCGATGATGTCGACGCCCATGGTGTCGAGGACGACCGCGACTTTCAGCTTGTCCTCAAGCGTCATGGCGGCGCCCGGCGATTGCTCGCCATCACGCAGCGTGGTGTCGAAGATGAGTACGCGATCGGCTTCGCTGCGCGCGGGTGGTGTCGCGGACGGCTGTTCGGCTGCGTCGTTCATGGCATTTGGATCCTTGGTCGGGGCCGGCGTCTCGGCGCGCGGCGAAATCTGCTCGGGTTTTTACTTACTGATCAGATCCCCTGAGCACCGTCCCGGATTTATCCGAGACCTCGTGCGGCTCAGGGGCTGGTAAGGAGCAGGATGGACCGAAGCAGGCGCGCAGCGGCGAGGGTGGCGTCATCCCGCGTCGGGATCGCCTCCGTCGTCCAGCCCTGGCCAATACCTGCCATAATGCGAATCTCTCGCCGGTCTGCGGCCGCAAAAGCAACCGTCGGGCGCATATAAGCCGCAAGCCGCCACCGATTGCAAGCTATATTGCTCGTGCGCCGAATCGCGAGGGGACCTTCCGTCGATCGACATGTCTAGTCAGCAGCCTTCACGAGATGGAACGTGCCAACTAACCGGAAAATCCGGCAGGTTCGTGCGATCACATCTAATACCACGTGCGCTCACCAAGCCGCCCCCCAATGGTGCAGCTTTCGCTCAAATCGGTTATGGGCGACGCCCCACCAGACGTCGCGATAGCTGGTACGACTTAGGGCTCGTTGTGCGCGCTGGAGAAGATATTCTGAGCGACTACGACAACTGGGCAATCGCAGAGCTTCGTCGACTAAAATTAGTGTGGCATTCATGGGGACCAATGCAGACGCTTGCTACTCTCGACCACACCAATTTCGCAGACAGCCCGTGGGGGATAAGAAAGGTACAATTTTCAGATCCGCTCCGGATGCGCATGTTCCTATTGAGCCTACTTTGGCGAGCGGCCGCCACAAGTATAGACGAGTTTGCGGAGATTGACATTGCCACGTCAGCAATGAGGCGGCTCCGAAATTCGGTGCGGGACGGAATACCTCCACCTCCAGATTTTTTCCCAGCAACACTCACACAGATTTCTACTTTAGGGCTTATGCACAATCTTGGGCCAATTGCGCAGATCAAGCGCGTCCAGCCCTTGAGCCGCGGAACGGCCTCACAAGAGCCCATCTTCCGATTTTACTTCGACGGTCTGGTCGTTCACTTTCACCGAGCCCCGACAATGCTAACAATGGACGGGATTGATCCCATGCTTGTGGGAAAAAGCAACGGGACAGTTATTTCGACGGTCACCTTTGAAAATTCGTGGGAGCTTATGAACCACCTAAATTGCATCGCAGATTCCGAGCACGCTTATCCTGGAGGGATAGCGAGAGCCGAAGGCGGGGATTAACCGCTTAGATCTCCAGATGCCCTTCGATCACCCGAACGGCGCTGCCGCCGATCCGGACCGCGTCGAGCTTGCCGCGCGCCGCAACCTCGAACGACAGGGAGATCAGGCTCGGACGCCCCATCTCGAAGCCCTGCTCGATAATGCGTTTGTGGGTGCCGGCCAGCGGCTGGTCGAAGGCATTGATGACGCCCGCGAAGGCCGCAGCCGCGCCGCCAGTCGCCGGATCCTCGACGATGCCGGCGGCGGGCCCGAACATCCGGGCATGGAACGACGATGTGTTGTGTGTGGTGTCGCCCGTATAAAGATAGGCCTTTCCTGCCCGCGCGCCCCCGAATGCCGTCGCCCAATGTGTCGAAACGATTTCGGCGCGGGCGATGGCGTCCATGGTTGCGATCGGCACGAAGGTGAATGGCACGCCCGCCGACCACTGCGATGGCTTGTGGTTGGCGAAACCAATCTCCGACGGCTGCAATCCCAATGCGGCTGCCAGCCGCTCGGCACTCGGCGCGTCACCGGCAGGTTCCGGGAGCTTCGGCGCATCGAATTCCGCGTGCGCGGCTTTGCCCGGGCGCATCCGCACGCCCACCCGCACGTTGCCGATGGCCTCTTCCAGCAGCACCAGCGCGTCCTGCTCGCCTGCGGCATCGCCAGCTTGAAGCTGCGCCAAAAGGATCGCCGTGCCGACCGTCGGATGACATGCGGATACGTGCCGAATGGGCCGGATTGTTCGCCTTCATCACGAACACCGTTTCCGACAGCCCGAGTTCGCCGGCGATCGTCTGCATCAGGCCTGCGGGCAGAGCGTCCGCATTCATCACTACGCCGAGCGGATTGCCGCCGAACCGCTGTTCAGTGAACACGTCGAGCGTATAAAACTTGAGTTGCATATCGCGTTTCCATGCCTTTGACGCGGGGCGTCACGGCTCCTGGCGCGCACCATGCATAAAATCGGGCACGCTTCCAAGCACCAACCCATTTGCGATAGCGATCCGTGGTTGCCTGCCCCGAAACGGATCGGCCGTCTTCTTTCGTTCCTTTATTTAAGGTAATTTGTTCGGTTCGCCGCTCCGGCACCCCACAAAATAACGACCCGCGCAATCGCGGGCACGCCACAGGACTAGACAAGACAATGACCAGTAAGCGCATCAAGAACCCGACCACCAAGCCGATT
>LNEA01000156.1 GCA_001464855.1 Rhizobiales bacterium Ga0077530 | reverse complement strand
CACACGGCGTTGCGGGCACTCTCGGGGCCTTTGCGGCGCAGCTCGTCGAGGGCCGCCATCGCCTGCTTGCGGATGTCCGAGGTCTCGAAGGTCTCGGCGGCCGTGACGACCTCGCGCAATTCTGCGGCATTCTCCTTGGCGAGCTTGCCGAGTTGTCCTTTGACGAAGCCAAGAAGGCGCGGATCCTGCTGGATGTTGTTGGCCAGCGTCCACTTTGCCATGCTGCCGATCGTCAGCTTCTCGGTGTCGTTGCGGTCCTTCGCCCAGGACAGGATCGACAGGATGCGCTCGATACCCTGGTACCGCCAGGAGCCGTAATAGTGCCCCCACATGATGTCGATGTGGGCCGGCGAGGATTTGAGATCGAGCGTCGCGAAGGTCGCGCCCTTGCCGTAGAGGTGATGCTCGATCAGCACCTTGCGCGCCGGCATCCGCTCGATGAAGCGCTGGAGCAGTTCCTTCCAGCCGCGCAGACCCGAGTACGCGATCGCGCGCACGATCACCACCTGATCTTCGGGCGGCAGCGGGAAGATATCGGAGATCAGCTTGTCGGCGCGCTCGGGATTGGCGGCGATGATGCCGGATATGAAACCGATGTAGAGGCCGGCCTGGTCGAGATCCTTGAACAGCCCGAGCGAACTCATCGCCTTGACCGCCGGCGGCAGTTTCTCCGGCTCGGGGTTGTGGCGGTAGCCGTTGATCCACTTGAGGATCACCTGCGCGGTCGCCGCTTGCGCGGGCTGCTCCTGCGGTGCCAGCGGTTGTTGTGCTGCCGTGCGCCGCGCCTGCGCGTCGGCGTTGCCGGCCGTCGCGGCCAGCATCAGCATGGCGAAAACTGTTGCGATGACGCGCATCACTACTCCCTGCAACTCGTGCTGTCACAATGCGGAGCGGGGTGGCGGTTTTGCGGCTGGAGAGTGGTTTTTATTTGCCGCGGAGGGGACACGGTGCGGGTGCAGTCGCGCTTTCAGCGCGAGTGGGGCCTTAGCCCCACGCCCCAATCGGGGGACACCCCCGAAGCCCCCGCCTTTTTGCGATTTGGA
>LNEA01000155.1 GCA_001464855.1 Rhizobiales bacterium Ga0077530 | reverse complement strand
GCTTCGGCGGCAATGCGGATCGCGAGCCAGCGCGTCATCGGATCGCGGTCGTTGCCGTTGCCGCCGCGCCCGGTTGCCGCGGCGACCGGATTGCGCATCGCATTGACGATCAGCTTCGACCAGCGCTCGCCCCACAGATTGGTCGTCGTCTTGGAACTATCGGCAACGGCGACCATCTCGGCGATCTCTTTGACGCGCGGTGTGATGCGTCCGTGCGGCTCGCCGACACGAAAAACGGTGTGGCGCGATCCGCCGAGCGCTACGTTGCGCTGGACTTTAGCAGGCCCGACCAGCTCGACCGAGATTGTCGACGCGATGCAGCCGACCGTCTTGCCCCAGCCGACCACCGACGCGATGCGCTCCTCATTGATCGAGTTTTGCAATGAGACGACATAGCCGTCCGCAGTCAGATACTGGGCGATCATCTGCGTGGCCCAGACTGTGTCGTAGGATTTCACCGACACGAACGCGATATCGAACGGTCGCGTGCTGGCGGCTTTCTGCAGCTCGGTGATGTGGATCGCGTTGACGGGGACGGTGAAATTTTCAGGGTCGGTTTGGCCGCGCAGCGTCAGGCCGTCGCGGCGCATTGCGTCGACGTGTTCCGGCCAGGGATCGATCAGCGTCACGTCTTGGCCGGCTTTGGCCAGATAGCCGCCCACATGTCCGCCGAGCGCGCCAGCGCCCACGATCGCGATCTTCCGTTTCATCCCCGGTCTCCGTACGTCGCCACCGGCTGTTCATTATTCCGTGGTGGTCGGCCGAGCCGCAGGATGGT
Source organism: Rhizobiales bacterium Ga0077530 (assembly GCA_001464855.1). Taxonomy (GTDB): domain Bacteria; phylum Pseudomonadota; class Alphaproteobacteria; order Rhizobiales; family Hyphomicrobiaceae. The sequence continues at coordinate 527 of LNEA01000155.1, read as the reverse complement.
GGTCCGGGCCGGGGAGGTCAAGGGCGGGGCGAACGCGTGCAGGTCAGCTTTGGGCCAACAGCAGACTCGTGGGGCGCAACACGTAGTGCAGCGCACACAATCGAGTCATCCAGAAGCCGGCATTGGCGATAGCTTTCGAAGCCGCCTGTCTCAGATGGTGCCCAGATTGCAGAGCATCTCACGGGTCTCCGCCGCTATCAGCGCCGTGCCGCGCGGCGAGGCGCGGTCGACGTGGCGGGCGCGGTGGCACAAATCCGCGCCACGGAGGCGAGGTCCGGGTATAGATGAGATCAGGATCAAATCCTCAAGGCTGCCGCGGAGGTGCCCACCATGCGACTTCGCAAGATCATTCCCGTCACAGCGCTTTTCATTGTCGGCGCGTCCATGACGCTGGCTCAAGACAGGCCGGACACGCCTTACTACCCCGATGACGCGGTGCGGAATGCGATAGAATTTGCTCTGCGCAACATCCATGATGCCAAATGCAGTGCCGCCCCCTGCGCTCCCGCCACCGCGGAGGAGTTTGC
>LNEA01000154.1 GCA_001464855.1 Rhizobiales bacterium Ga0077530 | reverse complement strand
GCGATCGCGACGATCCTGAGTTGCGCGCTGTTTGCCGCGATCTCGGGCTCGTCCGTCGCCTGCGCCGCCACCATCGGCACGGTCGCGATCCCGGAAATGATCAAGCGCGATTATCCGCGCAACTTCGTTTACGGCCTCGTCGCGGCGGGCGGCACGCTCGGCATTCTCATCCCGCCGTCGATCCCGATGATCATCTATGGCTTCATCACCGAGGAAAGCGTGACGAAGCTGTTCGTCGCGGGGATCGGGCCGGGCCTGTTCCTGGTCGTCCTGTTTTCGATTTACTCAGTCTTCGTTGCCATTCGCACGCCGAGTTTGCGGCGCGTCGAAGCGGTGCCCATGGCCGAGCGGTGGCACGCGAGCCTCCGCGCTTTGCCCGCCGTTGCGGTTGCCGCGTTTGTCTTCGAGGCAGCCGCCGTCGGATTTGCGTTCTCGCTGTTCGTCACCACGTTCGTGCTGCGCACGATGACGTGGGAACTGTTCAAGGAAGCGGTGATCGAGGCGGCTATCACCACCGTGGCGGTGTTGCTCATCGTGGCCGCGGCGAAGGTGTTCGGCAAGGCAGTGGCGCTTTATCGGCTGCCGCAGGACGTGGCCGCGTTCTTGACCATGAATTTCAGCGTGGCCTGGACGTTCCTGCTGATGGTGGCCGGCGTGCTGCTGGTGATGGGCTGCTTCCTCGAAGCCATCTCGATGCTGCTCCTGATGGTGCCGGTGCTGCTGCCGGCGCTGCCCGCCCTCGGCATCGACAACGTCTGGTTCGGCATCTTCTTCACGATCATGATCGAGTGCGCGCTGATTACACCACCAGTCGGACTCAACCTGTTCGTCATCCAATCGATCGCCAGGACCGGTTTGCGCGAGGTTGCGTCCGGTTCGCTGCCTTTTGTCGGGATGCTGCTGTTGGCCCTGGTCGCAATCTACTTCGTGCCAGGCATCGCCATGTGGCTCGTGATGTGAACCGCGGCGCTGGGGATGCGCGCCGTCTGGGCCTGAGCACGCTTTTCGCGCCGACGCTGGACGGATGAGGCGATCCGCATCGCCTCGCGGTACTTGGCGACCGTGCGCCGCGCGATGTCGATGCCTTCCTTCTGGAGTATGTCGACGAGCTGGTCGTCTGACAGGACGGCGGTCGAGCTTTCCGCGTCGATCAGCAATTTGATGCGGTGGCGCACAGAAACAGACGAGTGCGCGAGACCGTCGTTCACCGAAGCGATCGCCGAGTTGAAGAAATACTTCATTTCAAAGATGCCGCGATTGGTGGCGATGTACTTCGACGATGTGACGCGGCTCACCGTCGATTCGTGCATTTTGATCGCATCGGCCACCGTCTTGAGATTGAGCGGCCGCAGATACTGGACGCCATGCACGAGGAAGGCGTCCTGTTGGCGCACGATTTCCTCGGCGACGCGCAGGATCGTGCGCGCGCGCTGATCGAGGCTCTTGACCAGCCAGTTGGCGGTATTCAGACACTCGAGCAGGAATTCACGGTCGCGCGACGCTCCGGCGACGTTGCGCACGACGCGGGTATAGTAGGAACGGTTGACCAGCACGCGTGGCAGCGTCTCGCTGTTCACTTCGACCAGCCAACTCCCATCGCTCGCCGGCCGGACCAGGACGTCCGGAATGACGGTCTGCACCGGCGCCGCGCCAAAGACGTTCCCGGGCTTCGGGTTGAGGGTGCGGATCTCGGCGATCATGTCGGTCAGATCTTCCATGTCCGCATCCAGGATCCGGCGCAACTGGCGCAGATCATGCGCGGCGAGAAGATCGAGGTGCTCGAGGAATTTCGCGATCATCGGATCGTAGCGACCGCGCTCCTTGAGCTGCAGCGCCAGGCATTCCTTGAGCGACGTCGCCATGACGCCGGGAGGATCGAATGTCTGCAGTTTGGCGAGCACGCTTTTCAGCAGGGCCGGCGACACGCCTAGCCGCTCGGCGAGTTCTTCAGGATCGGCGCGCATGTAGCCGGCGTCGTCGACCAGATCGATGAGGTGAGAGCCGATCAGACGCTCGACGGGATCCGAGATTGCAAGCTGGAGCTGCCCGGACAGATGCTCGCGGAGCGACGTTTCGTTGGCGAGAGTGGCTTCGAGGTCGGCGTCGCCGTCGTGCTGATTGCTGGACTGGCCGACATTGCCCCACGCGCTTCCCGCGAGCAGCGACGCCACATCGCCAGCGCTCTCCTCGCCGTAGACGACGTCGCGATCGACATCGAGATCTGATGCCGACGAGGTCGTGTCGGCGGTGAGTTCAACCGCGGTGTCGGGCGCGTCGTCGTAATCGCCGCCGTCCTCGCCATCGCCGTCAGTGGTCTTGTCGGATGCTGCTTCGGGGGCGGGTCCATTTTCTTCGTCGCGCTCGAGCAGCGGATTGCGCTCGAGTTCCGCATCGACGAATTCACTGAGTTCGAGGTTCGAGAGCTGCAACAGCTTGATCGCCTGCTGCAGCTGCGGCGTCATGACGAGCTGTTGGCTCTGGCGGAGCTCTAGCTTCGTCGTTATCGCCATACCAAACGTCCCCAATCACGCCACGTACCGATTGTCCTGCTCCGGGGACCTCCGGCTTGCTGGTCCATCGCGTCGTGCGATGAGCAAACCGCCGCCAGTCGTCCCGTATGCCTCAAGGTTGCGATCTGCCTCCACGAGCGATTGCACTCTAGCCCACAAACGTAAACAGGCTTTCGTATCCGAACGATTGTGGGGGTAGGACTATGCCGGGTGCGCCGGGTTGATTAACCAAACATATCCCCGAGGTACACCCTGCGGACATCCTCATTGGCGATGATCTCCGACGGGCTACCTTGTGTCAGAACCTGGCCATCCGCAATGACATACGCACGATCGACGAGGCTCAACGTCTCCCGGACGTTGTGATCGGTGATCAACACACCCAAGCCGCGCCGGGTAAGGTGCCGCACCAGTTGCTGAATTTCGCCGACTGCAATGGGGTCAATGCCGGCGAATGGTTCGTCCAGCAACATAAATGTCGGCCGCGAAGCGAGCGCCCGCGCGATCTCGCAGCGCCGACGCTCACCACCAGAGAGCGCGATCGAGGGACTCTTGCGCAGGCGGGTGATGCGAAACTCCTCCAGAAGTTCGTCGAGTTGTTCGCGCCGACGCCGCCGGTTCGGCTCGACCAGCTCCAGCACCGCCATGATGTTCTGCTCGACGGTCAGACCGCGAAAGATCGAGGCTTCCTGTGGCAGGTAACCGATGCCAAGGCGGGCACGCCGGTACATCGGTAGCCGTGTCACGTCCTGGCCGTTGATCGTGATGCGGCCGGCATCAGCCGGCACGAGCCCCGTGATCATGTAGAAGACAGTCGTCTTGCCCGCACCGTTGGGTCCAAGCAGCCCCACGGCCTCACCCCGGCAGACCGCCAGATCCACGCCCCGCACAACGAGGCGCCGGCGATAGGACTTGCGCACGCCCGATGCCGTCAGCCAGCCCTCGCTGCCGTCGTCGGCGACGAATGGCGCGGATTCGGACTCCTCGGGATGGGCGCCGTTGCTCCGGCCTCGCTTCGGGCGCCCGCCGAGCCCGAGCCGCGCCAGCCA
>LNEA01000153.1 GCA_001464855.1 Rhizobiales bacterium Ga0077530 | reverse complement strand
GTCCGCGAGGCGTGGCGGCGCGGCGCTGTCGACGATGTTCTCTCGCGTCAGGTCGACCTCGCAATCGGCGAGGTGCGCGAAGAATCGAGCTGGACCGATCTCATCGGCTCAATCGCCTTCAAGGAGACGGCACAGCGGCTCGCGACCACGACCTCTGAGCGCGTCTTCCGTTCCGAGGCGATGCAGAAGGCAATCCTCGGCCTCGCAAGTGTGGCCGGCAACGAGGTCGGCCGACGGATGGAGCTGGGCCTCGGCGCTGCCGCCGAACCGGTGGCGCAATGCATGGCCGCATTTCTTGGGCCCCGTTATGGCGGCATGGTCGCGCGCGCCGTGAGCCGCGATACCGGCCGTGAGTTCACGATTGATCCGGGCAAGGCCGCGTCGCAGGTCTCGCCAGGGCAGGTGCTGATCCAGGGCAGCGAAGGCTTGACGGGGACGGTGCTGCTGATCGTGCGCCGTCAGCTCTCGCGCATGGCCCTCGGCGTCGGCCAGCGCGTCGTCGGTGCGATCCTGAGCCGGATCGTCGGGGTTGTCGCCGGCGGTGTCGGCATCGCGCTCATTGCCAAGGACATCTGGGAATTCCGCCACGGCGTGCTGCCGATCATCTCAACCGAAATGAAGAGCGCGGAGACGCGGGCGAAGGTCCAGGATGAACTCGGCAAGGTCATCGGCGACCAGATATCCGAGCACGTCCGCGAGATCTCCGGCTCGGCCGCCGATCGCGTGACCGACATCTGGCGCGAGTTCCGCCGCGCGCACGCGAAAGTGCTCGAGCTTGCCGAGAAGGATGAGCGCTTCCGCAATTTTCTCGAGACCGTGACGCCGGCTAAACTGCCGCGCCTCGACGAAGTGGTGGCGTTGGTTCTCGCTGGTGAAGGCGAGCCGGCGCTGACCAAGCGGCTCAACGACGGTACGCTGCACCGAGCGGTCGAGACGATGCCGCCGGAGGCGCTGTCGATCGCGCGCGATACACGCTCAGTCGAGACCGCATTCAAGTGGTGGGCGCTTGCGGCCGACAATCTGGGCAAGGTGGTGGATCACGAAATCCATCGCCGCGGACCACCCGAGGAGATGAGCAAGGCGGGGCTCGACCGACTGCTGGCACTTGATGATCGCGTGGCCATCAGCAGGCTCGCGGCGCTGACGCGGATCGAGCGCGAGCCGCTCCTCGAACTGCAGCCGAGTGACCTCAGTCGGCTCGCCCGCGCCATGCCGGAGACCGATCTGCGTGCGCTGTCACGCTACATGGCTGTGCTCGACAAGCCGGCGGGGCAGCGGCTGCTGGCAGCGGTCGGGTTGTCACCGGCGAAGATGGCGGCGTTTGCCGCGCCCGGCGTGCAGCAGGCAATCCTCGCCAGCCGCGATCAGATCGAGGCCGTTGCGGTCATCGCACGGTCCGACGGGATCTTCGATTTCCCCATTTTCATCCAGGATGTGAAATCGGTGCGGGAGGGCCGCGTCAGTCCGCTGCTGTTGTGGGCGCGCTATCCGATCGCGCTCAGCGTGTTCGCTTTCGCGCTTCTCATTCTGATGCTGTTCGTATGGCGCCTGCTGTTCCGGCGGCGGACTCATGTCATCGTGGCCGAGCGCAATACGCGAGCTTGAAGGAACCGTCATGCGCCTCTTGACCACCGACACTGTGGACGACGCGGAGATCGTGCGCGGCGAGATCGTCTATGCGGTCGCGGTCAGTGGCGCCAACATCGTGCGCGACATGCGCGAGGCGATCGTCAATACGATCGGCGGTCACATGACCCGCTACGAAAACCTACTCGACCAGACGATCGCCCGCGCGCTGGAGACGCTCTCGAAGCGCGCGACGGAGAAGGGCTACGACGGGGTGCTCGCAATCCGCCTCAGCCACCCGATGATCACCAACGGTGCCGTCGAAGTCGTCGCCTCGGGGACGGGGTTCCGCTACGCGCGTGCAAGCTGAAGTTTTCGCTGCCGCGCCTAACCTCATGGCCTGATTCACGGATTACGGCGCCACACTCGCGGGTAAAACCGCGACCGGGGACTCACATTCCGATCCGAATCGTGGTGATCATGCCGCGTTTGGCGCGCGCAGCCTTGCGGGCGTGCGGCGGATGTACGCCGGAAGGGGAGATACGAACATGGTCTTGAAGGCACCCGGCATTATCACTTTCGTTCTCTCGATCGTCCTCATGGTGTGCGTGCTGGTCGTAAAATTCTTCGGCGCGCAGATCCCGCTGATGCTCGGGAATGAATTCTGGTTTCTGCTGCTGGCGCACGTCATCCTGGTGCTCGGCTGCATCATGCGCGGCCTGTAGCGCGCAAGGGGCGCGGATGCACCGCGCCCTCTGATATTTCCGCAGGAAGATGCGACGGGGTTCCCGTCACGGAAAGACTTGCACCCAACCGGTGCCGGCGCGCTCCGATGTCGTGCCAAAATGCTTGTCGTAGTCAGCCTTCAATTCCCGGAGATGGCCGGACGCCTGGAATTCCTTGAACGTCGCTTCGTTCTTGAACTCGTAGAGGGCCATGTAGTCGTATTTGTCGTCGCCCATGATGCGCTTGTAGCGCTTTCCGCTGATGGCGCCGTTGTAGCGCAGCACCTGCGGCACGTGCTCCTCATCGTACCATTTGTTGAAAGCGGCTTCCTGTTCCTTGGTGATTGTCGCGCGTACCATGAAAACAGTGACGGCCATTGCTTCCTCCTTCTCGTTTCTGATTTGTCGATGCGCTAATACGTCAGCGCGGCCTTGATCGCGATCAACTCCTGGCGCCCATCCGCATATGCTTCGTAGGCCTTGCCGGCGCGGCGATACCAGTAGCGGCTGTTGCTCTCGTCGGGTTCCAGCTTGTGCAACACGGCGTGGATCCAGCACGACGTCGGGTCGCTCTCATCGCGTTGCACGATCGCGTGCGCCGGTTCCCACTCGCCGGCCAGGGCGTGGTCCAGCGCCTGGATCAGTTCGGCGCGCTCGATCGTCATGCCGCCCCGCGCTTCACGTTGCGCCAGGCGCCGACATCGGGTCGCGCAAGGCCCAAGTTCTCGCGCAGCGTCGCGCCGCGATA
>LNEA01000152.1 GCA_001464855.1 Rhizobiales bacterium Ga0077530 | reverse complement strand
TTGGGCAAGAACCCACCCTTGGAGCCGGCCGGCACGATCACCGCGTTCTTGACCTGCTGCGCCTTGACGAGGCCGAGTACCTCGGTGCGGAAGTCCGTCGCCCGGTCAGACCAGCGTATGCCGCCGCGCGCGATTGGCGCAAAGCGCAGATGCACGCCTTCGACGCGCGGGCTTGCGATCCAGATCTCACGGTAGGTGCGCGGGCGCGGCATGAAGTCGAGTGTCTCAGACGTGAGCTTGATCGCGAACGTCGCGGGCGGCCCGCCGTCCGGCGCAGTCTGGTAGTAGTTGGTGCGCACGGTCGCGCCGATCAGCGCCAGCAAATGGCCGATGATGCGGTCTTCATCGAGGCTTTCGACGGCGACCAATGCCTCCGCAATGCGCGCCCGGATCGGTTTTTCGCCGACGACGCGTGCCTCGGTCGTCTCGCCGTTGTCGGGATCGAAGCGGTGATGGAACAGCTCCAACAGATTGCGCGCGATGCCGGCGTGGCGCAGCAGCGTGGTCGCGATGTAGGTCGGGCCGAACGGCAGACCGAGCTGGCGCATGTAGGCGGCGTACGTTCGCAGCAGCGCCGCTTCCCGCCAATCGGCATCGGCGGCGACGATCAACCGGTTGAACGGATCGCTGCTCGTCGCGCCCGTGAGCACGGCGCGGAAGGCATCCTCGAGGCGGAGATCACAGCGTCGGATGTCGATTGCGTGCCCGTCGATCGGCTCAAGCACCATGTCGTGGATAACAGCAGTTCGGGCACCCGCATCGAAGCGCGGCGTCACCTCGTAGGTACGCTCATCGACAACCGAAAAGCCGAGATTTTCGAGAACGGGCACGCGTTCCGACAGCCGGATGGGCGCATCGAAGCGGTAGACGGCGGCGCGGAGGCGGGGCGTGCCTCCGTGGGTCTCGGTGTAGAAGTCGATCGCCAAGGGCTTGTCCGCGCCGAGCCGCTCGATGCGCTCAATGTCCTCGAGCGCGCGTGCCGGCGTGAACGTCTCGGCATAGCCCGCCGAGAACGCGCCGACATATTTTTTGGCGAGCGTTGTACCGCCGGGCTCCACCTCCTCCAGCGTTTCGACGAGGCCGTCCTGCCACGTCTTGACCAGGGCAGCGACCTCTCGCTCGAGCGTCTCGGTCGGGATTTGAGGTGTCGTGCCTTCGGTGCGGCCGACGATGAAATGCACGCGGACGAGCTGGCCCTCGGTGAAGTAGGGATAGAACGCCGTGATGTAGCCTTTGTACGCGTCGGCGAGATAGGCGCCGATGCGTTCGCGCACGCGGGTCGAGTAGCGGTCGCGAGGTGCGTAAACGAGGACGGAGACGAACCGATCGAAGCGGTCGACGCGCGCGAATACCCGCACGCGCGGCCTCAGATCGAGATCGAGGATCGCCGTCGACCAGGCGACGAGATCGTCGCGGCTGATCTGGAACAACTCGTCGCGCGGGAAAGTATCGAGCACATTGACCAGCGACTTGCCGGCATGGCTCTCCGGCGGGAATCCCGCTTTGTCGAGCACATATCCCACTTTGCGCCGCAGGAACGGAATTTCGAGCGGCGGCTTGACGTAGGCCTGCGACGTAAAGAGTCCGACGATGCGCAGCTCGCCGGCCAGACGTCCGTCGGCGCCGTAGGTCTTGACGCCGATATAGTCCATGTGCCCGCGCCGATGAACGCGGCTGCGGACGTTGGCTTTGGTGATGATGAGCGGATTAGGCTGGAGGTAGAAGTTCCTGATTTCCGGCGTCAGGGTCACGAACTCGCTGCCACGACGTAGCACCTTGAGCGCGGGATCCTGCAACAGCCCGAGGCCCTTCGCATCGGTTGCCGAGAGCGTTCCAGTCTGCATGTCGCCGTCGAGGCGGTAGTCGCGCATCCCGAGCAGCGTCATGTTTCCCGCTTCGAGCCATTCGAGGAACGCCATCGCCTCGTTGCGTTCCGGCTCGGGAACCGTGGGCGGTGCCGATCGCAGGTCGCTGATCGCCTTGCGCAGGCGGGCGAGCATCGGTTTCCAGTCGCTGACGACAGTGCGAACATCGCCGACGATGTCAGCGACGACCTTGGCAATGTTCTCATCCTCGCCAGCGGGCAACCGCTCGAGGTGGACGGCGATGTAACTTTCCTGGCGGCCATCGCTCCACTGGCGGTCGCCGGCGCCGGCGATCCGCACCAGCTTGCCGTCGGCGGTGCGCTCGATCTTGATCAGCGGATGCAGCACCAGCCCGATGGCGAGGCCGCGCGCATGCAACTCGCCGAACACGCTGTCGAGGAGGAACGGCATATCCTGGTTGAGTATCTCCAGCACCGCGGCGTCGCCCGAGAGACGCCGCACCGCGACTTTGGGCGCGCCAACCGGCTTTTCCTGCAGGAATGCCATGGCATGATCGACCAGCGCGACGAGTTCGCTCGTCTTGAAGGCGTCGAGCGTTGCGGCATCGGCCGGCGCGAGGAGCGCGCGGATCAGGACATGACGGCCCTGCCGGTCCGGCATCCCACTTTTCAGGGTGGCGAGCACCCGGTCGACCGCGCTTGCGGCTTCAGTCTCGGAGGGACGGGGGGCTTTCGCCTGCGCGTCGTTCGCCATCGTCCGGTCCTTTCACGCTCGTCGTGTCGCCATTCCAATGCACCAGTAGGCTCTCGAAACGTCCGGATGCAACTCGCGTTGCTGCCTGATAATCGATAATGCCCAGGAATCCAGCATCGAGTATGACAGAGCGCGACGTTCTCCGGCGGGCTGGGGGGCAGGCTATCATCGGCAGGGTGAGCAATGACGTGGCGCGACTATTGGAACCAGGACACCCCGATATACGTCAACGCACGCCACAAGGCCGTGCACTATGATGTGATTGCGCGCCAGCTCGCCGATGCGTTGCCGCCTGGCGATACGGCCGCGGGCCCCGCGGTGCTCGACTTCGGCTGCGGCGAGGCACTTTCGGCCGATGTCGTCGCGAAGCGATGCCAGGTCTTGCACCTATGCGATGGCGCGGAGTTGGTGCGCTCGCGCCTGCAGCAAAAATTCGGCTTGCTCGGCAATGTCGTGGTGATGTCCCCCGAGCAGCTCGGCGAGATCCCGGCCGGCAGCCTCGATCTGATCGTCGTCAACTCCGTGCTGCAGTACCTGAGCCGTGCCGATCTCGACAACCTGCTGGCGACATGGAAACGGCTATTGAAACCCGGCGGGCAGCTGCTGATCGCCGACGTGATCCCGCACGACGTCGGCCCGCTCACCGACGTTCTGGCGCTGCTCAAGCTCGGCGCCAAGAACGGCTTTTTCATCGCGAGTTTCTTCGGGCTCGCGCGCACGTTCTTTTCGGACTACCGCAAGACCCGCGCTGCGCTCGGCCTCTCCCACTACAGCGAAGCCGAAATGCTGGCGCTGCTCACTTCAGCCGGTTACACCGCCCGCCGCCGCCAACCCAACCTCGGCCACAACCAGGCGCGGATGGCGTTTGTGGGGGTGGTGAAGGCGCTGTAGGGCGAGAAGATTGAGACGCCCGAGGAGGCGAAATGCTTCGCTGGATGGGCAGAAGCGCTCTGCTAATAGTTGTCCTGGGGAGTATTGCACTTCTAGTTGAGCGCGCGGCCTCGCCTCCGACCTTGGACGAAGTGATGGGCACCTATCAACTCAGCGCTCCGGGCATCGAAGCGACGCTCACATTGAGATCCGATGGGCACTGGGACTATGAATTGCTCAATCAACGAGGGTTTCGTCGCAGCGGGCGGTGGGAACGTCATCCGAAGGCGGACTCGTCTTCGACGCTCGCGATTATATTGAAGGCATTCGATTTGGGATTTGCAGCGCGACCAAGAGATAGAATCGAACCCACGAATTATTTCCTGAACTTAGAAATCTACCGGTATGCGAATATCATCCGTTCCTGCTTGGACGAGACCTA
>LNEA01000151.1 GCA_001464855.1 Rhizobiales bacterium Ga0077530 | reverse complement strand
TTCAGCACGTCGACGAAGGGCACGTCGGCGATGATGCCGAGAAACAGATCTGGCGCAAGATTGGCGACCACTCCCATCAGCATGCCGCCAGCCGAGCCGCCGTTGGCAACGATGTTGCCGCGCCGCGTCAAACCCATCGCTACGAGGTGCTCACCGGCCGCGACGAAGTCGGTGAACGTATTCATCTTCGTTTCGAGCTTGCCGCCGGTGTACCAGCGGTAGCCCTTGTCCTTGCCGCCGCGAATGTGCGCGATCGCGAAAATGAACCCGCGATCGACGAGCGACAGCCGAGTTGTCGAGAAGCTGGCAGGTATCGAAATCCCGTACGAGCCGTATCCGTAGAGGAACAGCGGGGCCGAGCCGTCGAGGGGCGTATCGCGGCGGTAAAGGATCGAGACTGGAATCATCTCGCCGTCGGCGGCGGGCGCCTCGATGCGGCGTGTGACGTAGTCGGCCGCGTTGTGGCCGCTCGGAACTTCCTGCGTCTTTCGCAACGTCCGCGCGCGCGTCTCCATATCGTAGTCGAAGACCTGGGCCGGCGTCGTCATCGACGAGTAGCTGAAGCGCAGCATCGTCGTGTCGTACTCATAACCCGACGACATGCCGAGACTGTAGGCTTCTTCGGCGAAAGCGATCTCGTGCTCGGCGCCATCGGCAAAGCGGCGGATGACGATGCGCGAGGTGCCCCGAGAACGCCGTCATATCGAGGAGCAGGCGACCGGGTTGGTGCGGCAGGATCTCGCGCCAATAGGCTTCCTGCGGCGTTGCGACGGGCGTCGAGCAGATGCGGAAATCTTCCGCGCCGCCGGAATTGGTCATGACGACGAGGTCGTCGCCGTGATCGTCGACCGAGTACTCGTGGCCATGACGGCGCGGGCTGACGAGCTGCATCGGGCCGTCGGGGCGCGTGGCGTCGATGAGGCGCACTTCGTTGGTCTGGTGATCGTGCGCGTCGACGACAATGAAACGGCCGGACTGAGTCTGGCCGACGCCGACATAAAAGCCCTTGTCGGATTCCTCGTAGACAAGAACGTCGCTCTCGATCGGCGTGCCGAGCGTGTGTCGATAGACGTACAGCGGGCGATGGTTGGCATCGAGGCGCACATAGAACAGCGTCGCGCTGTCCTGCGCCCACACGAACCCGCCGCGTGTATCGGGAATTTCGTCGGCGAGATCCTTGCCGGTCGTCAGGTCGCGGACGCGCACGGTGAACAGTTCCGAACCCTTCTCGTCGACAGCGTACGCGAGATAGCGATGGTCGGGACTATGGGTTGCGCCGCCGAGCTGCCAGTAGGGCTTGTCCGCGGCTTCGAGATTGCCGTCGAGCAGGATCGTCTCGGCCATGGCGTCGCTGGCGCCGCGAGGCCGCCGCGTCAGCAGCGGATACTGCCCGCCGGTGATGAAACTCGTCCCATATTCGAAAGCGCCGTCGGGTGACGGGACGGAGCTGTCGTCCTCCTTGATGCGGCCCTTCATCTCGGCGAACAGCCGCTCCTGAAGCGCCGTCGTGTCGGCAAGTTGGCTGGCCGTGTAGGCGTTTTCCGCTTCGAGGTAGGCGCGGATCTCGGCATCCAGGACGCCGGGATCGCGCATCACGTCCTGCCAGTTGTCGGCGCGGAGCCAGGCGTACTCGTCGACGACCTCGATGCCATGATAGTGGGCCGACTGCGGCTTGCGCCGGGCGCTGGGCGGCGCCAGGGCGCTCTGCGCAGTCGCGGCGGGTGAGGCTGACATGAGAGGTCTCCATGCGGCGCAGACGGCGCTTGAGTGTTTGTGGGTGCCGCACGACACGGACAGATCGAGTGGCGTTCTCTGTGCGGGCGGTGTTCACTGGATCGATGTTGGGTGCTTAACCGCATGATCCCATGGGGATCGGCGGCATACCGCCCATCCCCGGGGCGTGGGGCGCGATCCGCGTCTTGAAGGATATGGTTAGTCTGACTCAATTCAGGGGAGGAAGCCAGACCTCTCGACCAACATCCTGCGGTGTCTCAGTCTGTTTTTGCAGGCCAGATCGGCGTTGGGGATCATTGCCGTGGTCCGCAAGCGGCGGGATCAAGCAAGAGCCGTTTAAGGTTGCCGGAAAGATGGTGGAAATTTCAGCATAGTCACTTGAGGATATTGGCACCAACATCGGCTTTACTATACCGTGCTCTGCAATTGCCATCCCAGTGGAAGTGGAGTATTGCCGATCTCTAGTCGTGGACTTTGATCGGAATGCTGGTTTCACCAACTTTTGCTCCTGGCTAGGCTGTCAGCTGGTGCTCAAGCACCTGCGGCGCCGGCGGGATGACATTGTCAGCGCACCGCGTCACGCGGCGATCGTACGGGAGACGGGACCTGATGGATACTATGGGCGGAAATCATCTGGTCGAGCTGACTGCCGAGATCGTCTCCGCGTATGTCAGCAACAATACTGTGGTTGCTTCAGATCTGCCGTCGCTGATCCGGGATGTTCATGATGCGCTTAATCGCGCCTCGAGCAATGATCCTGTCGCTGACAACGAGGAGTTGAAGCCCGCAATTGCCGTCAAGCGCTCGGTAACGCCCGACTACATCATCTGCCTCGAGGATGGTAAGCGGTTCAAATCATTGAAGCGCCACCTGCGGACGCACTACAAGTTGTCGCCGGAAGAGTACCGCACCAAGTGGAAGCTCCCGAACGACTATCCGATGGTCGCGCCGAATTACGCGGCAGCCCGCTCGCAACTGGCGAAGAAGATGGGCCTCGGCACCCGCAAGGACTGACGGTCGCACCCCGACGCAGGGCGATCTCAGCCCGCGACTCCCGGCATATAGATGAGATCGGTGTCGTCGGGCTTTGTGCCGGCGATCGTCAGCAGGGCGTGCGCTTGCCCGCGATGATGCGTCTGGTGATTGAAGAAGTGCGTGAAGATCAAAGCCGCTGGTCGTGAGACGTTGGCTTTATTGATGCCGGACCACCACGTGATGTCGCCAGCGATGGTCTCCGCTGTGAGCGCCTCCGCCCAGGCAATGATGCGCGCGTCGAGTGCCGGTCGCGCAACCGCAAGATCCGCGAAATCCTCGAACTCTCCAACTGAGTCCTTGACGCTGGCCGTCCGAGGCTTCTCGCCCCTGCCGAAACGCGAGAGCCAAAGACTGTCGCCCCAGAAGAGGTGATTGAGCGTGCCGTGGATTGAGCCGAAGAAGGCGCCGCGATCACGCTGGCGCTCTTCGTCGGAGAGTTTCAACGCCTCGCGATAGAGGCTCTCGTTCTGCCAGCGGTTGTAACGGGCCATGGTGCGGGCATAAGCGGGCGTGATCATCGATTTCGCCTCGATCAGCACTGCGTGATGACTGCGCACTCCAACAGAACGAACCGCGGGCCGCGCCGCGCGTGTCAGCCGACGATTTCGGCCGGCTTGAAGTTGAGGGCGATTTCACGGGCCGCCGCGGCCGGGCTATCAGAGCCGTGAGTGGAGTTCTCACCTTTGGACTTCGCGAAAAGCTTGCGGATCGTGCCCTCGGCTGCTTCCGCCGGATCGGTCGCACCCATGATCTCGCGATATTTGGCGATGGCGTTCTCGCCTTCCAGCACCTGAAGAACGATCGGTGCCGACGTCATGAACGCGCAGAGTTCGCCGTAGAAGGGGCGCGCCTTGTGCTCCTCGTAGAAGGTGCCGGCCTCGGCGGTGGTCCAGCGCACGCGCTTTTGCGCGACGATCCGCAGGCCCGCTTTCTCGATGACAGCATTGATCGCGCCCGTGAGATTGCGCTCTGTGGCGTCGGGCTTGATGATGGAAAAGGTGCGCTCGATCGCCATGAGGCGGCTCCTGAATTTGTGATTGCCGTGGGACGGGGTGTGCGGCGGGTTATAGCGGCGCCCTGCGCCCGCGACAAGCCAGCCCAATCCGGTGGCGCAAGGGTCCGTCCGCTGTCCGACGCCGCGCGGCGATCTCAGGCTGAATCGCGGCTCGCGTCGTCGAGGAGCCCGGAAAACAGCTCATAGTTCAGCGGGATGATATCCATGATGTCGCACGGCTCGGTCGGCGCGATGGACGGGTCTACGGGGAGATAGCGGAACGCCAAGCGACTGGTTGCCACCCAAACGCCAATCATCTTTTCGCGGTGATAGACGGCGACGCCGCCCTGCGGGCCGGGGCGGAAGGTCAGCGTCCGCGCTTCGAGCCGGAACTCGCCACGCAGAACACGCAGCAACTGGCTGTCCCACGGGCTCCAATGACGCACCATAATAGGTCCCCTCCCAATTGATGCAGCACAAGATAAACGCTCGCGCCCACCCGCGCAGCGGTTAACGGTCGTAAATGATACCCAAGTTCGGCGAGGCGGATGCAACTTTAGCTAAAAGGCGAAGCATCGGCCGGATGTTTGGAAGCAACGGCTTGACGTTCGGTTGCCGTGGGCCTGAATGATCGGTGCGGGACAGTGGCGAGCCGAAGCAGGGAATCTCCCGCTTCGCACGAGCAGGGAACGGCAGGCGCAGTGGATACCGGCAGTGGCAGCGGCGAACGTAGGCTCCCCGCCCGATTGAAACGCATAGCGCGTGCCGCGAATGTCGCGGGGGCCGAAGCGGCAGGACAGGTCCGGGCTTACGCGAAAGACCCGGAGCGGCGAGCGGCGGCCGCGCGTGCCGGTATCGAGGCCCGGGCGTTCGGTGCCCGGCACGGCGGCGACGCCCTCGCTGGAATGGTCGCCGCACTGGTGACGATCGCCTATTGCATTTCGTTCAGCGCTCTCGTGTTCCAGGGCGAGTTACGCGGTGGACTGGCGATGGGACTTTGGGCGCTCCTCATGGGCGCGGCCATTACCGGCATCATCGTCGCGATGACGACGACCCTGCCACCCGCCGAAGCAGGCCCAGACAATCCTGCCATCGCCGTCTTCAGCGTTCTTGCGGTGACGGTCGGTGGCGCGATCACGAGTGCCGGCGGCAGCATTGAACTCGCGGTTCGCCACGCACTTCTCGGCATGACACTGGCGACGGTGTTGACCGGTGTCGTGCTCTGGGGATTGGGTCGGTTCCGACTGGGGGCGCTCGTCCGTTTTGTCCCGTTTCCAGTTATTGGCGGGTTCCTTGCGGCTTCCGGCTGGCTTCTGGTGACAGGCGGCGTCGAAGTCATTACGGGGCGGGACATCACGCCCGCGACGATTGCCAGCGCTGTTCCGCTGGCGGACGCCCCGAAGGTCGCCATCGCGTTTGCGTTCGCCATCCTCGTACTTGTCGTCCGCCAGCGCACAGGCAACGTCTTCGTGTTGCCGGCGGCGTTCTTCGGTCTCGCGCTCGTCATGGACATCATTCTGGCGCTGGCAGGCGCGGGAGACCCAGCGCAGGGATGGTACGTCAAAGACGCCGGCGTCATGACGCCCTGGGTGCCGCTGGCTTCGCTTCTTGCCGCCGAGACGCAGTGGTCCGTCTACCTGCACGCACTCCCCGAGATGGGGGCCGTGGCGGCCGTGACCGTTCTGGCGTTGCTGCTCGATGTGTCCAGCCTCGAGGTCGCCCGCTCGAAGGTCGCCGATCTCGATGCCGAGTTTCGCTCGAACGGCATCGCGAATATGGTCGCGGCGCCGCTCGGTGGCTTCGTCGGCAACCTCTCGCTCAACGCCAGTCGGATGCTCGAGGAGACCGGCGGCCGCACGCGACTGTGCGGACTGTACGCCGCGCTCGTCATTGGCGCGGTGGTACTCTCTCGTTTCGATCTGACGGCGCTGGTTCCGACCCCTGTGCTCGGCGGCCTGCTCATTTTTATGGGGCTCATCGTTCTGCGCGAGGCGCTGGTGCGCTCTCCGGCGCGACGTTCCTGGGTTGAACTCGGCCTCGCCCTCGCGATCATGTCGGCGATCGTCCAATTCGGCTACCTGACCGGCGTCGTCCTTGGCTTCATCGGCGCCTGCCTGCTGTTCGCTTTCAACTATGGCCGGATCGGTGTCATCCGCCGCCATGTCACGCGGGCAGCTTTCGCTTCCAACGTCGAGCGCTCGGACCAGGACCGCCTGCATCTCGAGGGCGAGGGGGACCGCATCCACGTCTTCTGGCTGACAGGCTTCATATTCTTCGGATCGTCGAACGGAATGTTCGAGCGCATCTCGGCGGAGGTCGGCAACCGCACGGTCGCGGGCGAGCGGTATGTGGTCCTGGACTTCAACGACGTATCGGGCTGCGATACCTCAGCCTTGCTGTCGATCGTCAAGCTGCGCAACTGGGGGCGCGAGCACACGGTGCGGCTCGTGTGGGCCGGCCTCGCGGACGAGATGCGCGCCACGCTCGCCCGCGCCGGATTGTTCGACGACCGAGAGCCTGCGATCTTTCCGACGCGCACAGAGGCGATCGAATGGTGTGAGGAGCGCGTGTTGTCCGAGGCGACACTGTATGAAGCGCGCGCCGAACTGGCGCCGTTCGAGGACTGGCTCGGCGACGTTCTCGGCCAAGAACCGGCGGAACGCCTGCTGCGCGACTACCTCGAACGCCGCGAATACGAAGGAGGAGAGTTGCTGTGCGCGCAGGGCGGTCCCCCCGACACCATCGATATCGTTGCGCAGGGTTCGGTAGCTGTCACCATCGTCGATGACACCGGTCGCGCAGTGCGTGTCCGCCGCATGGTCGGGCAGACGGTAGTGGGCGAAATGGGCTTCTTCCGTGGCGTGCCGCGCGCGGCATCCGTGATCGCGGATGGCCCAACGGTGGTGTTCGTACTCACGCGGCAACGCTACACGCAGCTTCTCGCGCAAGATCCGGAGCTAGGCGCCGTCTTCCTGCAGTTCATCGTGCGCGTGCTGTCCGATCGCGTTGCGTTCGCGAACAAGGAAATTGCAGCGCTGCTCTGATGGCGTGAGTTCGGGCTGCGGGCGGTTGGAATTACGGTCCATTGAAGCGCATATTGGTGAAGACGTTGCGCATCCATTCGCGCTTCGCCCGCTTTTTGGTGTCACTCGCCGACAACTCGGGCTTTGCTGGACGCGCATTGGCGGTCCGCGTTGGTGACGGGGGCGTCGCCGACGGTGGCGCCGCCTCGATGCCGGTCGGGCGGTCGACACCCTG
>LNEA01000150.1 GCA_001464855.1 Rhizobiales bacterium Ga0077530 | reverse complement strand
CGGACGTCATCATCGTCGACGAGGGCGGCGGCGTCATGTCGAACGATCTCGCAAAACTCCCCTTCACCCGCGTCCCCCGCCCGATCTATCCGCTGGATGTGGAATGACTATCCCCTCTCCCCGTTCTTACGGGGAGAGGGTTAGGGTGAGGGGCAGCGGCATATGCTGAGATCAGCGCCTGGCCCCGCACGAGCTTGCAATCGTTATCGGTCGAGGCGATTTCGTTATGGAAGACCAATTTGACAAGCTTGGGCTTCAGCTGCTCGAGACCGGCTATTTGGATGTCGCGAACGAGCCGGCTCTGAAGGATTTGTCGACCGATCGCCTCAGCGATCTGCTGGTCTACCTCGCGGCACTTGGTGGCACGGGCTGGATTGCTCCGCTGGTCCAGTTGGGCGCCGACATCAATCACGTCAACGATGAGGGTGCGACCGCGCTGAGCAACTGCGTACACGCGCGCTGCCAAGGGAACCTAGCACCGAAGGTCGATACGTACTTCACGGCCATTGAACTTCTGGCATTGGGTGCCGACCCAAATTCACCGTACCTAAGCCTGTTCAGCGTGACGCATCTTGCCATGCAGCTCGATCAGCCGGATTTCGTCGCTCTGTTTTTGCTTGCTGGCGCGGACGCCGATGCTGAGGAACCCGACTCGCAAAGCAGCAAGACACTGCGGGAAAACCTGCGCTCTGGCGTCGAAGGTGCGACGTCTCCCTCAGGCTGGCCTGCTCAGCTTCTCGCTCTACGGGATCGAAGAGGGCAAAGCTGACGCTCCCACCACTCCAACGTTCGGTTTCCAAGCAGCGGTCGAAGACCGCGAGGCAAAAATGCCAACAGGCGAGGCAGTGCCGCGGCGCCAGTAGCCGAAGGCGTTGGCGACCGCGGCAAGAGTCAATGCCCCGGCTTCGACGCGAGCCCCAGCCGATCCACGTAGGCGATGCCGACCGCCGACAGGATGAAGACGACGTGGATGATGGTTTGCCACAGCACCCCTTCGGAGGTGCTGACGGCATTCGGCATCCCGAGGCTGCGCGCCTCAATAAAAGTTTTCAGCAGATGGATTGACGAGATGCCGACGATCGCCATCGCGAGTTTGATCTTGAGTACGCTCGCGTTGACATGATCGAGCCACTCGGGCTGGTCGGGATGGCCTTCGAGGCGCAGCCGCGACACGAACGTCTCGTAGCCGCCGACGATCACCATCACGAGCAGGTTCGAGATCATCACCACGTCGATCAGCGCGAGTACGCCGAGCATGATCTCCTGCTCGCCGAACTTCGGGGCGTGCGTGATGAGATGCCAAAGCTCCTTGATGAACACGAACACATAGACGCACTGCGCGAAAATAAGGCCGATGTACAGCGGCACCTGCAGCCAGCGAGAGCCGAAGATGAGCGTGGAGATGAGTCTATGCGCCGGGGGCAGCTTGTAGTCGGCGCTCGGCGGCGCGTGGACGGACTTCGTCTTGCTCATGGCGGACGACCTGGGCTCACTGCTGGAGATGTGGAGCGCTCACATATCCCGATAAGCCACATTAAATCAATCGCGTAGCGATGATCCAAGCAGTCACGAAGATCGGCGACAGCGCGGTCGACAGGACAATCGCCGTCGAAATGAACTCGCTTTCGCGCTTGTATTCGGCCGCGAATATCGCAATCAGCACGCCGACCGGCGTCGCCGCCGCGACGACGATGACGTCCTGCACGTCGCGCGGCATGCCCATCGCCTGGCAGATGAACCAGGTGATCACCGGCGCCGCGATGAACTTCAGGAATAGGATCAGCGTTTGCGGCACCAGTTCCAGCCGCAGCGACTTCGCCGCCGCGATCTGGGCGCCAAGCGTGTAGAGGGCGAGCGGCGTAAAGATGGAGCCGAGGAATTGCATCGGCTGCGACACGACCGTCGGCAGCTCGACCTGAAACCCTCGCAGTGCCAGCCCGATGACGACCGACGGGATCAGCGGCGTCTCGAACGCCGTCCGGAACTTGGCGAATTTGCTGTCGCCCGGCGGCGCTAGCATCGCAACGCCGACGGTACACACGAGCACCGCCATCAGCGCCGTCAGCACCGACTGATAGATCAGGTACTCGGACCCGAACGCGAGCTGGCCGTGCCTAGCCCCATGATCGGCCCGAGCGACGCGCGCTGGCGAAACAGAATGACCAGCAGCCAGCCGAGCGGGATGAGGATCAGGAACTGGACGAGTCCGAAATAAACGACCGGCCAGATCACCGAGAGCGGCTGCTTGCCCGAGGACAGGAAGTGGATCAGGAATGCCGGCATCACGACGTAGACCTGGATGCGGTTCAGCGTCGCAACGTCGAGTTTCAGGCGGCCCTGCAGCGCCCACCCGAGCGCCACCAACGTGATGATCGGCAACGTCACGCGGGTGAGAATATCGACGAAAAGGTCCATAGCCGCCTTCGGCAGAGCAACCGGAGGAGCCGGTTGACGGCTGATAGCCGCGCCGCAGGATGCGGGCAAGGGGGATCACGCCGCATCGCGGCGATGCAGGCATGACGAGCTTCCAACCCTGCCGCTGACGCGCTATCCCTTCCCGCAACACATCCGACGACCAGCGCATGAGGCACAGAATGCACTTCGCCCTCACCGACGAGCAGCAGGCGATCCAGGAGACGGCGCTCGCCTTCGCGCGCGAACGGATCGCGCCCGACGCCGGCACCTGGGATGAGACCTCGCACTTCCCGGTCGACGTCATTCGCGAGACGGCGGCGCTCGGCATGGCCGCGATCTACGTGCCCGAAGAGAAGGGCGGCACTGGCCTCAAGCGGCTCGACGGCGCGCTGATCATGGAGGCGCTGGCAACCGGCTGCCCGGCGATCTCCGCTTACATCTCGATCCACAACATGGTCGCGTGGATGATCTCGAAGGCCGGCACCCCCGAGCAGGTCGAGCGCTGGATCCCGAAACTCGCGACGATGGAATGGCTCTCCAGCTACTGCCTCACCGAACCCGGCGCCGGCTCCGATGCGGCAGCCCTCCAGACCCGCGCTGAAAAAGTCGGCGATCACTACATCCTCAATGGCACCAAACAATTCATCTCCGGCGCCGGCGCCACCGACTTCTATTTTGTCTTCGCGCGCACCGGCGACAACGGGCCGAACGGCGTCTCGGCCTTCGCGATCGAGAAGGGCACGCCCGGCCTCTCCTTCGGCGCCAACGAGCGCAAGATGGGCTGGAACGCGCAGCCGACCGCGCAGGTCATCATGGACAATTGCAAGGTGCCGTCAGCCAACCTCGTCGGCGGTGTCGAAGGTCACGGCTTCCGCCTCGCCATGTCCGGGCTCGACGGCGGGCGCATCAACATCGGCGCCTGTTCGCTCGGCGCCGCGTGGACGGCGCTCGACAAGGCCAAAGTCTACGTCCACGAGCGCCGCGCGTTCGGCAAACAGATCGGCGACTTCCAGGCGGTCCAGTTCAAGATCGCCGACATGGCGACCGACCTCGAAGCTTCGCGCCTGATGATCTATCGCGCCGCCGACTCACTCGATCGCGCCGATCCGGACGCCTCCATGCACTCCGCCATGGCCAAGCGCTACGCCACCGACCTCTGCTTCAAAGTCTGCAATGACGCGCTCCAGCTCCACGGCGGCTACGGCTACCTCAAGGACTACGGTCTGGAAAAACTCGTGCGCGACCTGCGCGTGCACCAGATCCTCGAGGGCACCAACGAGATCATGCGCGTCGTCGTCTCGCGCAAAGTCCTCGGCGGCAATCGCGGTTGACGTTGGCGTCGAGCCTCATGGGCACACAGCGTATGTGCCGTGTGTGGCGCGTGGGCCAAGCACACAGTTCTTTTATTGCCCACCGCCCGTGCGCGTCTTGCACCCGTCTCCCTCGCCTGTCATCCTTGGAACAGTTCCAGGACGGCCGGAGCCGTTGTAGGCGCGACGCCCGGTTGGCCCATGCCGTATCACATTGCAGAGCCGGGAGTGCCGCCCATGGAGACCTCACGTAGCTACTCGCCACTGCAGCGAATGCTGCATTGGATCACCGCACTCGTCGTGATCATTATGATCCCGGTCGGCCTTTACATGGTCAATCGCGGCAAATGGTCGAACTTCGACGCCCTGACCAACACACTCTATGGCTGGCACAAACTGATCGGGTTCTGCCTGCTGTGGCTGATCGTGGTGCGCGTCATCGTGCGGCTGATGCGCGGCGCGCCACCGCCGGTGCCGCTCCATCCGCTCCAGCGGCTTGCTTCGGAAGCGACGCACCTCGGCCTGTATGGGCTGCTGATCCTGGTACGGCGCGCGTGGTACACCGCTCGGTTTCAACCTGCCGGAGATCATCCCCAAGAACGGCGATCTCGCGGAGGCCATTCTCTACTATCACGGCTGGGCGGCGATCGGCCTCGGCCTGTTTGCCCTCATGCACGTCGGCGCCGCGCTGATGCACCGCTTCATCATCAAGGACGGCGTCTTCGCCCGCATGTGGCCGGGCTCCGGCGACAAATCCAATATGGGATGACACTCACTGCCCCTTCTCCCCGTTCTCACGGGGAGAAGGTCGGGATGAGGGGCGGCGGCGTACGCCAACGTCGAGTTGATCGCCCCCACGACTACCCAGGCGGCAGCGCCAGCGTATCAGTGTGGCCGACGACGCAACCATCGCGGCGCACGGATCGCCACGCCTCGATAACACCCGGCGGCACGCGACCGATCTCGGCGACAGCACCGGCAAATCCACCCGCCAGCGCCTCCAGCAGCCCCCGCTCGTCGGCACCGATGAGCCATGGCGTCGATGCCTCGACCACCTGATACCCGGCCTGCCTGAAGGCGAGCGCCAACGCCGCCGGAGCTGCCGGCCCCGCCGCGCTGCCAAACCCCTTGTCGATCTGCTGATGCTCGTTGAAAGCCGCGATCATGTCGGCGTCCGCGGGATGCCCCGGACTCCAGCTCTGCTGGCCGTCGTAGGTCAGCACAGTGTAGAACGCCGCGCCTTCACTCGTGACGGCCCGCGCCATGCGGCCGATGTAGTCCGCCGAGCAGAGGTCGAACAAAGCCGACGCCGTGACAAGATC
>LNEA01000149.1 GCA_001464855.1 Rhizobiales bacterium Ga0077530 | reverse complement strand
ACGGCCGGAGAAGCGATCATCGCAGAGTCGGATCGCATCGAGGTCCGCGTCGGCGCGGCGCCCTTGAGCTGCCTTGTGACGTATGTCGGCGATGTGCAACCGAACCTGCTGATGCAGTGCCTTGTACGCTCCCAAACGCACGGCGCCAGGGCGTCGGAGGGAATCGCACAGGTCGTGCACGGTTCATTCAATCAAAGGCTGCCCCGTCAGACAGCCGCAGAGAAAGAAGTATATGAACAGGCTCCAACGTATTGCGTTCATCGGCAATCACTTGCCTCGCCGATGCGGCATCGCCACCTTCACGCATGATCTCCATAGAGCTGTCGCAGATGCCCGACCCGGTCTGGATACCTGCGTCGTAGCGATGAACGACCGCGGAGCAGACTACGACTATTCGTGGCCGGTGCGCGTTCAGATTCGCGACGATGTGGTGGACGACTATGTCCAGACGGCAAAGTTCCTCAACAGATCGGGCTTCGATCTGGTGTCGCTTCAGCATGAGTACGGGATCTTCGGGGGCCCTGCAGGCGGCTACATCGTCGAATTGCTGTCGCGCCTGGAAATGCCAGTCGTGACGACCCTTCATACGGTGTTACCGAGTCCCGCCCCCGCTCAACGCGCAGTCATGAAGCAGATCATTGAACGCTCATCGAAGCTGATCGTCATGTCGGAGAGGGGTCGCGAGTTCCTCCACACGAGCCACGGCGTATCGCCGCGAGACATCGATGTCATCGCCCACGGCATTCCGGATTTCCCATTCCTTGAGACCATCGGCACCAAGAAGAAACTCGGATTTTCAGGCCGAACAGTCATTCTCACATTCGGGCTTTTGTCGCCGAGCAAAGGCATCGAGACGGTCATCGATGCGATGCCCGAGATTATCGGATCGTGTCCCAACGCGCTCTATGTGGTCCTCGGCGCGACCCATCCCAATCTGCTGCGCGATCAGGGCGAAGCTTACCGCGAGAGTTTGACGGAGCGCGTGAAGGCACTGGGTATCGAGCACCACGTGACATTCCTGGATCAGTTCGTTGACCAGTCCACGCTGCTTGAGTTCATCTCGATGTGCGACGTCTACGTGACGCCGTATCTCAATGAGGCGCAGATGACTTCTGGCACGCTCGCGTACAGCTACGGATTGGGCAAGGCAGTCGTTTCGACGCCCTATTGGCACGCCAAGGAATTGCTCGCCGACGGGCGGGGCATCCTCGTGCCGTTTGGCGATTCGAGTGCCATTGGCACGGAAATCTCGGCGCTGCTTGTCAACGATGTTCGTCGTCATGCCATGCGCAAGCGTGCTTATGCGGCAAGCCGCTCGATGATCTGGTCACAAGTGGCTAAATCGTATCTGGCAACTTTCGAGCGCGTCCTCCAACCGACGATCACCAGTCCCACGGATCCAAACGATCACCACGGCTCAGCAACGGATCGTGCCGTGCTTCCGGAGGTACGGACAAACCATCTCCTTTCGATGTGCGACAGTACGGGTCTGCTGCAGCACGCTGTGCATGGCATTCCAGACCGGTCACACGGCTACTGTGTCGACGACAACGCGCGCGCCCTGCTCGTCGCCTCCACGCTCGCAGCTTTTGGAGAAACGCGTCTGCCTGAAACCGTGACAACCCGCTTCGCAGCATTCATTCAGCACGCCTGGAACCCAGACACACGGCGTTTCCGGAACTTCATGAGTTATGACCGCCGTTGGCTGGAAGACCAAGGCTCCGAGGACAGCCACGGGCGCACGCTGTGGGCCCTGGCGGTGTGCGGCTCCACGGACGGTGATCAAGCGCGAAGGGCCTGGGCGACGTCGCTTTTCAGGACGGCTCTACCGTCTGTTGCATCCTTCACTTCGCCTCGCGCCTGGGCATTCGCGCTTCTTGCACTGGATGCATACTGCCCGTCGAATGACCAGGACGTTGCGGCAAAACGTATGCGCAGCGACCTCGCTGATCGTTTGATGACAATACTGGGCACGAAAAAGCCCAGTGGCTGGTCGTGGTTCGAGAATGTTCTCGCTTACGACAACGCACGCCTGCCACAGGCCTTGATTCAAACCGGCGCGACGATGGGCAGCGCTAGGTACACGGCGGCGGGTTTACGCTCTCTGCGTTGGCTGATGTCGCAGCAAAGTGCTCCGTCCGGGCACTTCAGGCCCGTTGGCTCGGACAGCTTCGGCAAGCACAACGCGGCGCCGGAGAAGTTCGATCAACAGCCGGTCGAGGCGGCAGCAACGATTTCGGCGTGCCTTGCCGCAGCTCGGGTCGATCGGGAGGTGAATTGGGGACGAGCGGCGATGGGCGCGTTCGATTGGTTTCTCGGCAAGAACGACCTCGATGTTCCGCTCGTCGATACGGCGACGGGTAGTTGCAGGGATGGTCTTCATCGTGATCGACCCAACGAGAACCGCGGCGCGGAATCGGTCGTGTCCTACCTTCTCGGGCTCGCTGAGATGCGTGGATATGTGCAAGCCGGCGTGATTACCGATCGCGCCGGATCACCGTCGTCACTGGCTCTCAGCGCCTAGATTCTCCGATCTTATTCGGAACGACCCAAGGGGGGCCGTCTTGTCTCATCCCGTATTCTTCAACCGGCAAGCGCTACATTTGCGGCCGGACCCTGCGCGCGTCATCGTCCGGCCGTTCAAGCCTGCAACCGAACCTCGTGACTTCAATGCCGTGGACAAAACGAGAGCCAATCACATCGTCGATCGAGTCTTGGGACTTGATCAGGTTGAGGTCACTCAGCAATTGGCTGACGTTCTCGAAAATTTTGCAGGCCGCCACCGCAATCTGCTCGAGCTGTTTGGGGCGCGCGCGACCGAGATGGAGGGGGCCTTCGATCCGCACGCCGTATTCACTGCCTCGCAGCGGCAGTTGGTGGGCGCCTACTTTCTCCATGAGTACGCATTCGAGGCATCGGCCCTATTCAATCCGAGCATTGTTCGGCACCCCGACCAAACGGGCATGCGCGACGGCAGATGCCGTTTCGTCTTGAGCCTCCGTGCGGTTGGCGAAGGCCACATATCGTCGCTGACGTTTCGTTCGGGCGTGTTGGATGCCGATGGTAAAGTCACGGTCGATCCGACGGCACGCCTCGCCTCGGTCCCGAAAGTGACGAACCGTACGGCGCGGCCTGATGGTGACGACGTGGAGGTCGTGTTCGGCCCCGAGGACGACCTCAGCGAGCGCGTCATTTTTCCAATCACTGACAGTCAGGTGAATGGCATCGAGGACGCGAGATTTGTTGAGTTCGTAGACAACGGGCGCAAGCGGTACTACGCCACCTATACCGCCTATAGCGGAAGGGCGATCCGCTCCGAGCTCATAGAAACAACGGATTTTCGGACGTTTCGCATGACGCCGCTCCGGGGTACGGCCTCCGGTAACAAGGGCATGGGGCTCTTCCCGCGCAAGATCGACGGGCGCTTCGCCATGATCGGGCGACAGGACAACGAGAACTTGTATCTTATGTTCTCGGATGACCTCTACACCTGGGACGGCGGGCAGCAATTTCTGAAACCCGCTTTTCCGTGGGAGTTTGTCCAGATCGGCAATTGCGGATCGCCGATTGAGTTGGACGAGGGCTGGCTGCTTCTGACGCACGGCGTTGGACCGGTGCGCAAGTATTCGATCGGCGCAGTGTTGCTCGACAAGAACGATCCGACAAAAGTTCTGGCGCGGTCGCGCGAGCCGCTGGTTCGGCCCGATCCCACTGAGCGCTCAGGGTATGTGCCGAACGTCGTGTACACATGTGGCGGGATGCGGCATGGCGACCGCATCGTATTGCCCTACGCGATCTCTGACACATTCTCTAATTTCGCCACCATAAAGATCGCGGCATTGCTCGCGGCGATGGCGGGGTAAATCCATTCAGCTCGATGCGCGCGAAATTTTGCCGTTGATCTTAGTGCTATGGGATATCGCCAGGAGACCGCTGTGGCCGAAAGAACAACCGACAGTTTGGTGACTTTCCGGCATCCCTTCACGCTTAGGGACATCGTTGGAACGCAACCGCCGGGCACGTATCAGGTCGAGACCGTTGAGTTGGCAATCGACGGCTTGTCTTTCGTCGCCTTTCGGCGTGTGTCGACAACGATCACGCTCCCGGCAGTCGGCTCCTCGGCGATGCGCAGAGAGTTCGTCGAGATAGATCCGGCGGATCTGGCAACGGCGCTTCAGCACGATCTTCGAGGGGCCAGTGCGATCGCGTTGCACCGGCGCTCGGATGCGCAACTGGATCAATAAGCGCTCGCCTGTGTCTTGGCGGCACCGCGCGCAAAACGATGGAGACATTATGCGTATTCGCGTCGGATGCGAGCTAGGCTTTCAATTCACGCAGCCAACGCCGCTGATCGCGATGCTCAACGTGCATTACTCACGAGCCTCCGACTTGGAACTGCCGGACCACCTGACGACAAAGCCGCCGGTGCCGATCGGCAGCTATCGCGACAGCTTTGGCAACTGGTGCAGTCGCCTGGTTGCCCCGCCGGGGTCATTCACGCTCGGAATGAACGCTATCGTCCGTGATGCCGGAACGCCGGATCCAGTCGACTTAGATGCCGTGCAGCACAGGGTGGAACAACTGCCTGGCGAGACGCTGCAGTTTTTGCTGGGCAGCCGCTACTGCGAAACCGACCGCTTGTCCGACGAGGCGTGGCGACTATTCGGACCCACGCCGCTCGGATGGCGCCGCGTCCAGGCGATTTGCGATTTCGTTCACTCGCACATCACGTTCGGATATGAACACTCTCGCGCGACACGAACAGCCTACGAGGCCTACAGGGCCCCGCAGGGGGTCTGTCGAGACTTCGCCCACTTGGCCATCACCTTCTGTCGATGCCTGAACATCCCTGCGCGCTACTGCACGGGCTATGTCAGCGATATCGGCTTGCCGCCGCCCTATGCTCCGATGGATTTTGCTGCCTGGATGCAGGTGTATCTTGGCGGCCGCTGGCACACCTTCGATCCGCGCAACAACACCCCACGCATAGGGCGCATCCTCATCGCCTACGGTCGCGACGCGGCCGACGTGCCGCTGACGCACATCTTCGGGCCCGGCGATCTCCGCGGATTTCAAGTGTGGACCGACGAAGCGAGCGCCATCTCCAGCTAGGCGGTGTTCGGTCACGATTGCCGCCTGCTCTGCCGAGCGATGCATCCTCCGACCGACGTATCGGTACAACGCCTGCGGGCGCCGTTTGGATCACAGAAGCGCCGGCCGTAGACCCAACGCCAGCGGTAACCTAGTCTGCCGGTGGACACGACCTGTACGATGCCATCTTTGCCCGCTGGGCCGTCGAACGGCGCATAACTGAAAGCCTGCCAATGCTGAGCGCGTCGCCGATCATCCGCATCCTCGTCGATGCCGATGCGTGCCCGGTCAAAGATGAGATCGTGCGCGTAGCCGAGAGGCACGGCCTCGCCACCATCTTCGTTTCGAACGCTTGGATGCGGCTGCCGGCCAGTCACCTGGTCGAGCGTCGCATTGTCGCCGAGGGGCCGGACGCGGCCGACGATTGGATTGCCGAAGAAATTGCGGCGACTGATATTTGCGTCACGCAAGATATCCCCCTCGCCGACAGATGTCTGAAGAAAGGCGCGCGGGCGCTGACGTCGACCGGTCGGCCGTTCACTCCTGACAATATTGGCATGGCACGGGCGATCCGCGACTTGAAGGCCCACCTGCGCGAAACCGGCGACATTCGGGGCGGTCCGCCGGCTTTCGCCAAAGGCGATCGCTCACGATTCCTGCAGGCGCTTGAGCAGGCGGTGCAGGATATTCGTAGTGGTCGGTAAATGGGCGGACACGGGCGTTATCCGGAGACTGTCCCGACAACGGCTGCCGATCCATCTCGCCTCCCATGAAATGCTATTGCGTCGACCACATCAGGATTAGAACGCGCTCGCGTCTTTGGGCCAGGAGTCTCGAGGTTCGTAGTCGACGAGGTCCCGCGCCGGCCCCAGATCGTACCGCTCACGGGCGAGCGGCCGACTCGTAACATAGACCGGCGCGAATGGCGGCAGGCGATCGAGTGCCGCGTCGACGGCGCAAGCGAAGAAGCGGCCGGCATCGTCGGGACTCAAGTACACGTCCTGATCCTCGGGGTTGGCGGTCAGCTCTGCCACCTGGCCTGGATTGCGCGGGCACCAGCCGAGCCTCACTGCAAGCACCTTCATGCCGTGATGAGCCGCATAGACTTGGCCGAGCTGTTCCAAGAACACCTTTGTGCAGGCGTAGAGATAGCGGGGGGCGTACGGCGCTCCTGCTTGGACCGGGATATTGCCGGCTTTACGATGGCCGACGATCACCTGCCCGCTGCTGGCAAGCACGACCTTCTTCACGCCAGCTTTGCGCGCGGCCTCCATCACCCGATAGGTGCCGACAATGTTGTTTGGGACGAGTTCGTCTTCGAAGTTGTCGATGTCTCCGGGTGACGCCGGGCGTGGATAGAAAGCATCGTCCGGTGTTGCGCCGAGATGGATGAGGCACTCGGCGCCTGCAATTGCCGCGGAAAGTTTGTCCCTCTCCAGAACCGACGCTGCGAACACTTGCTCTGGTGCCAGACCGGGCGAGGGAACGATGTCAATTCCGACGACGGTGTGGCCGCGCGCGGCGATTGCAGCGACCGCAGCTCTTCCGATTCTTCCGGCAGATCCGGTCACCAGAACACGCTGGATCATGCTTGCTCGCTCGTCGCTCATTGTTGGTCGATGCGATGTTGTACACAAGGTGCAGGCAGCGTGTGCCAGGAAAAGGTGCAGCCGCAAATATATTGCTCACGTTCCGTCATCGGCAGTCGTCAGTCGGCACGGCCATTTGGCGCGCCACTGATACTGATCGTAGCGATCAGTATGCAACCCATGACTCCATAGCTGAGCCGATCCGCGGCTGGCGGATACTCGTTGACCACTCCCAATCCAACAGGCACGCTTGCGCGATATTCCAGTCTTTTGAGATGGAAACTCAGTGAACGCGGCGGGTCGCAACGGTTTCGCGATGCGACACGACATATCCGGCGGGGAGCCTCATGAATGAGATCGGACGTCTTGAGCTCGTCCGCGAGTCGCTTATCGCGGTCGTGAACGAGATGCGAGCCAACGTCATTCGCAGCTCCTACTCATCGATTATCTACGAGGGCCACGATTTCTCCTGTGCCCTGACCACCGCCGACGGACGCCTCGTTGCGCAGGGTGAGGCGGACAATCCGATTCACATCTTTGCAGTTCCGTATTCGACCATGGAACTGGCGAAGCGGTTCGCTGGCGACATCCATGAAGGTGACATCTTCCTCCACAACGACCCTTACACGGGCGGCACGCATCTCAATGATGTGCTCATGCTCTATCCTGTGTTCCATGAGGGTCGGCTCGCCCTTTTCGCTGCCACACGCTGTCATTGGGGCGATGTCGGGGGCATGACGCCAGGATCGCTGTCGGGCCGTGTGACGGACATCTATCAGGAAGGTATGCGCATCGAGCCGACGCGAATCTGTGAGCGCGGACGCATGAACGAGCCCTTTCTCCAACTGTTGTTCAACAACATGCGGATCACCGAGGAGCGGCGCGGTGATTTCAACACTATGCTCGGCGCCTCCCGAAAGGCGGCGCAACACATTGAGCGTCTCTTCAAGCGGTTCGGCGGAAATAGCTTCCTCGATGCGATCGAGGAGTTGATCGCCAGGTCCGAGAAGCTGATGCGCGAGCGGATCAGCCAGATCCCCGATGGCACCTACCGCGCCGAGGCCTATCTCGACAGCAATGGCCACACGCCTGATCCCCTGGCGGTGCGCTTGAAACTTACCGTTGCGGGCGATCGTCTGATTGCCGACTTCACGGGCAGCAGCCCGCAGACGAGTGGGCCCACGAACGTCGGTCCTGCGATGGCGTTGAATGCGGTCGCGAGTCTCGCCAAGTCCTATCTCGATCCGCAGACCCCCATGAACCATGGCTCCTTCAACCCGATTGAGGTCATCAATCCGTCGGGCAGCTTTCTCAACGCGACGCTTCCGGCGCCGTGCGGAGGGATGGTCGAGTGCCGTGCCGTGATGATTTCAGCGATGGTCTCTGCTCTCGGCCAAGCGGTGCCGGAAAAGCTCGTCGGCGACCTCAAGGGCGGCGCCAATCACGTTTACATCTCGGGACCGCGGTCGAGCAGGGGCGGCGGATCGTCCAGCCTCTTTCTCCTTTACGAGTACCCGGCCGGCGGTACCGGTGCGACGAGGGAGGGTAACGGCAACCACGTTGTGCGGGCTTATCCCGAGGGTGACTTCAACGTCGTGCAGGCGGCCGAGATCGCGGAGATGCAGTGTCCCGTGCGGATTGAGCAGTACGGTCTGCGGGAAGATTCATCAGGGGACGGCGAGTACCGCGGCGGCTGCGGCATGCGACGTGACATTCGCGTGCTGGTGGACGGTGCGAGCCTGTCGGTGCTCGCAGATCATGCTGTTATTCCGCCGTTCGGCGTGGCGGGAGGCCGGAGTGGTGCCGCCAACCGCTTCGTCGTCATCCGCAACGGCGAGACGATCGAGCCATCGCCTGTGCCCGGCAAGGTCGGTGGTTTCAAGCTGAAGATCGGAGACATCGTGCGGGTCGAATCCTCGGGTGGCGGAGGCCACGGTGACCCCATTCGCCGTGATCCCGTCGGGGTCGCGCACGATGTATTTCTCGGCTACCTCAGTCGTGAGCGCGCGCGCGAGGTCTATGGCGTTCTTCTCACGCCGGATGGTGCCGTCGACACTGTCGCCACGGACAGTGAGCGCAGCCGCGTCGTGGCTGCACGCCATCAGGTTTCCCTCGTTGAGGCCGCGGAGGATGACCTCGATGAGGCGCGCCGCTGGGTCCGCTTGTCAAAAGTACAAGCAGCGCGACTTGGACTTGCGCACGGAGACCTTATCGAAATGGTCAATCCTCACGGTGCAGCAGCACTGCGCGGGTGGGTGCGCTTTATTGATGGCGCCGAATCCGGCGATGGCGCTTTACAACTCGACCTTGGACCGATCGGCCATGCCGCGCTCGGGACCCGAGCAGGTGACACCGTCGAAATTCGAAAACTGGGATCGGCCCTGCAATGAGTAAGCCGCGATTTGTTATCGGAATCGATGTCGGCGGCACGTTCACCGATCTCCTGGCCTACGATGAGGGCGAAGGGCGGCTTCTGTCCGCCAAGGTTCCGTCCATTCCTGGAGCGCAGTGGCAGGGTGTTCTCGGTGCACTCGAAGCCTTGGAGATCGAACTCTCGAGTATCCGCGCGTTCGTCCACGGGACGACCATCGCGACCAACGCACTGCTAGAGCGCAAGGGCGCGAAATCGGGCTTGGTGACCACCGCCGGCTTCCGCGACGTACTCGAGATCGGCAAGGGGCGCCGTCTGACCGGTGGCCTGTTCGACACGACTTGGCAGCGGCCGGCTCCGCTGGTGTCCCGTGACCGGCGACACGAAATCGAAGAGCGCATCGATGCCGAGGGGCAGGTGCTCACCGCGCCGACCGAACCCGCCATCGAACGGCTGGCCGCGGTGCTGCGCGGGCAGGGTGTCGAGGCGATATCGGTGGCTTTCGTCAACAGCTATCGCAACCCAGAGAACGAGCAGAGGGTGGCGCGCGCGCTGCGATCGCTGCTCGGCAGCATCCCGGTCACCGAGTCCGCGGCGCTCATTCCGGAGCGCGGCGAGTTCGAGCGCACCTCGACGGCGGTACTCAATGCCTACCTGACGCCCGTGATGGTCGGCTATCTCGACAAGTTGTC
>LNEA01000148.1 GCA_001464855.1 Rhizobiales bacterium Ga0077530 | reverse complement strand
ACGGCGCGTTGGCGTTGAGGACACGACCGTCCGCGGCGATGGTCGCCATGCCGAACGGGGCGGAATTCAGGAAGCGTGCGAGCTGGTCATGCTGCTTGTTGCCGCCACCGATGTCCTGGCGCGCGCGTCGGGGTAGGATGAAAAGCTGGACGGCTGCACTGACGGTCGGATCGGCCGGAGGTATTGCAATGACATCGACCGGCACGAAGACGCCGGCCGCGCGCAGCAGGTCGGTCTCGACCCTCGCCCACTGACCATCCGCGGCCGCGAGCGCCAGACGGAGCGACGCCTCGGCGCCGGGTGCCAGTATCTCGTTCAGGTGGACATGCTGCTCGGGATCTCCGGTGACGTCGCGGGCAAGCCAGCCGGCAAGCGTACGATTGATTTCGCTCACGCGGCCGTCGGCGTCGAGTTCCAACAGTCCGAACGGCAATCCGAGCGTGCGCATCGTTTCTGCGACGCGGGCGTGTTCGTGGGTAATATCGGCGAGCTGCCAGAGAATGGTCGGTTGAGTTTCGCCACTGCCAAGCGCCACCGGCAGCGGCCGAACGGTCACCCGCAGCCACCGCGACGTGCGTGATCGCCCATCCTGACCGCGGAAACGGAACTCCTCCTGCCGCGGTTCGCCGCGCTCGATGGCGCGCAGAAGGCGAAAGAGGCACTCTGCGGCCTGCGGCTCTGTGGAAAACGCTTCCTCGAGTGACCGCGGCTCGCCCGACGCGTGTTCGCCGACGATCTTGCGGAATGCGCGGTTGGCCTGCAGCGTTTGCCCGGCTGCGTCGGTGACGAGGAAGCCGAGATCGAGACCTTCAGCAGCGCGCTCGTTGAGATTGCCGCGTTCGTCCTCGGTGTGCAGCCTGATGAGGCCGGCCGCTGTGCCGAACAAGAAGAAAACGCCGATCACTGCCAGCAGCGACAGGAAGGCAAGGACCAAGGGCCCCATCGCGCGGGTCGACCACATGGCCACGATGCCAAGCGTCAGCGCTGCGGCAAGCGTCAGTGTTGCGGCCAGAATGACGCCGCCGCGGGAGGGGCCGACTGCCAACATGATCTCGCTGCGTTTGTCGTGGAGCCCTGTCATGGCGCCGGACCGTAGCAGATTCGCAAAACCAACGGCATGAATCACTTGCGAAAACCGGTGCACAGTGCCGTCGCTCCCTTGGTGCAAGGCGCGGCGCAGCGACGCGCCCTTCGCGTACCCACAACTCGGTCATCGGGCTTAAGATCGCGTGAAATAGTGTGTATGAGTCCTCGCGCCGGAGCGGCGCGGCGGTCGATGTCCACATTGAAGGCTTCCAGCCGAATGTCGTCACCGCTCGCAAAATGGGGCCGACGAAGGGTTCGGAATGCTCAGGCCCGAACTTGAGCACAAGGCTTGCGGTCCCATCGGCTGTGGCGCTGAGTGCAGATCGTGCGGATGGTTGGTGCAAGGACTGTCCACAATTGCGGTGTCGCAGCGCGGTATCTGGATGTGGACGCAGACGTGATCGCTGTTAGACAGGGCGCCACGTTATAACGGTTTCGTCGAGGGAGCGCGGCTGTCGTCGCGGCAGGAGCATGGCGAATTTCTTGTGGTACGTGTTCCTTATCGCGGCGCTGGCGTTGGTCGCTGCCGGCGCGTACTGGGTCGTGCGGAGTTACATGGCGGGGACTTCGCCGCGCGCCGCGCTGTTCGGGCCAAAGCCGATCCCCCGACTAGCGGTGGTGGATTACGCCAACGTCGATGGGCGGCGCCGCCTCGTGCTCGTACGTCGCGACGACACCGAACACCTGATCATGACGGGTGGACCGGTCGACGTTCTCATCGAAACCGGGATTGCCGCGCCCGGACAGCCGACCGTCGGCACAGTGCCGTCGCGCTCGGACCTCGAGCCGACGCCCGTGCAACCCGTATTTTCGCGTGCGCCGCGTGCGGTTGCCGGGTCTATGTCGTGTCCCGGGCAGAACCGCGCTCGCGCCGTGCCACACCAGGCAATGGCGACGCGCAGTTGGGGATATGATCGCATGATGTCGAAGCTGATGCGGACGCGGAACGTGGCCCTTGTGGTCGCTGCTACGCTCGCGCCCGTCCTTGCGCCAATGCTTGCGGCCACGCCCGCACTCGCACAGCAGCAAACGCAGAAGTCTCCCGCGGCCACGCAGAAATCGCCGTTTTCTGAGAAGCAGGCGCCCGCACAAGTCCCTACGCCGCCTCCTGCTTCCACCCCAACGCCCGCTCCTGCAGCGACACCTGGTTCTCCGGCCCAATCCGCGCCTCCCGCCGATGCTGCTGCGGCTGAGCGGGACGCCGCGATCGGTCTTCCGAAAGAAGTTGCGTCGGACATCGCTCGTCTCACCACGGCCATGGATGCCGTGCGCCAGTCCATCGATCGGCTCAAGGATTCCGACGCCGATCTGGCGCGGCTTCGCGGCGAGATCGACCAGATCATGCAGGGGTTCGCCAAAAGCGCGGAGACATTGCGCCCCCTTCGCGCCGCGGCGCGCAAACAGGTCGAGAGTCTCGGCGCGCCGCCGGCCAAGGACGCCCCACCGGAGGCACCTGCGGTCGCGGCGGAACGCGAGCGCCTCGGTGCTATCGTTGCCAACCTCGAAGGCGCGCAGAAGACCATCGACCTGAGCGAGGTGCGCTCACGCGAATTGATCCAGCAGATCACCGATCGGCGCCAGGCGCTGTTTGCGCGCAATCTGATGCAGAGCACGCGCAGCCCCCTGACGCCCTATCACTGGGATCGCGCCGCTCGGGATTTTCCGGCCGCGGCCGGCTTTGCCCAGTATCTCGCGGAAGACTGGATCCGAACTGCGACACCGGTGATGCCGCAACTGATCGCCTTCGTTGTCGCGGCGCTGCTGGCCTTCGTCGTCCTGACGATCGGCGTCCGCCGGCTCGTTCGGCAGACGGACCGGCCGCCTCCAGATGGCCGCTCCTTCTTTGAGCGCGCGCAGCGTATCGCCTGGGTTGCGCCCGCGCGGATGCTGCCGACCGTCGTCGCGCTCGGCATCCTTCAAGGCACGCAGGTCTTGGCCGCGATCTTCAATGCCGTGCTGCTGTCGGTGGTCGTCGCCACCATCATCATCACCGTTCTCTCGCCGCGCACGCCCGGACTGCGGCTCGTCAATCTGGCCAACCGGTCGGCACGCCACATCGCGCGTTTTCTCACCGGCATCGTCGCGGTCTACGCTGTCGATCTCGCCCTTTCCGACATCGGCCGAACGCTCGTCGTGCCGCTGTCGCTGATCGTCATGCGCACGTTTGCCGCCAGTCTGATTTACGCGGCGCTGTTGACCGGATTGCTGCTCACGCGATTCGAGACGCCGCCGGAGCGCTTGCCGGAAACCGGCGCTCTCAAGCAGCACATCACGCCACTGTATGCACCATGGTGGCTCAAGCTGCCGCTCTGGGTGATCACGGCCCTCATTCTCGGTACGACCCTTGCCGGATACATACCGCTCGGCCGCTTCATCGCTCAGCAACTCGTGCTGACGGGAACGGTCCTCGTGGCCGCTGGCATCATCTATCTCACCATTCGAACGATCACGCGCACCATCGACGAGCCGACCAATCCGTTCGGCGCGGCGCTCACGGGGCGCCTGCGCTTCGAGCAACGG
>LNEA01000147.1 GCA_001464855.1 Rhizobiales bacterium Ga0077530 | reverse complement strand
CCCTCGTAGACAACGAGACGCACGGAATTAGACCCGATATCGACCACGCCGATGGGCTCCAGGTCGCTGAACCGTCCGAGTATCTCGTCTCTGCCGTCAGCGAACGTCACTGGTCGTGTTCACTCCCGTGTCCTCCAGCTTGAAACGGGGCGGCGAGTTGCTCTTCAGCGACTGACCGCGCCCCGATAGGCTGGGGTTGAACATGAAATATTCGTGCGCGTTGAAAGGCTTCTCACCCGTGTCCGGTTCAATCCGGCGGCTCGACCCATCGGGCAGCAACAGCCAGCTTTGCTGATTGTCCTTCAAGTTCGCACTCATGATCTGATCGAGAATCTGCGCGTGAACCGTTGGATTTGTGATCGCTACCATGGCCTCGACCCGCCGGTCCAGGTTGCGCGGCATCATGTCCGCGGAGCTGATATAGACGATCGCATCCCGGTGCGGCAGTCCGTGGCCGTTTCCAAAGCAATAAATACGCCCGTGTTCGAGGAAGCGCCCGATGATGCTTTTGACCTGAATATTCTCGGACATGCCGGGGACGCCAGGGCGAAGGCAACAGATGCCGCGCACCACGAGCTGGATCTCGACGCCTGCGCAGGAAGCCTCGTAGAGGGCCTCGATCACCTGGGTATCGACGAGTGAGTTCATCTTCATCCAGATCGCGGCCGGGCGCCCTGCGCGTGCGTGCTCGCTCTCGGCTCTGATGCTCTTGACGATGCGCTCGCGGATGCCGTTGGGGCTCGCAGCCATGACCTCGAGTTCGGCCGGCTCAGCGTAACCGGTGACGAAGTTGAGGATGCGCGTCACATCCCGTGCGATCGTCGG
The DNA here is from genome assembly GCA_001464855.1 of Rhizobiales bacterium Ga0077530. Lineage (GTDB taxonomy): Bacteria > Pseudomonadota > Alphaproteobacteria > Rhizobiales > Hyphomicrobiaceae. The sequence goes on along the minus strand of LNEA01000147.1, from coordinate 4,826 downwards.
ATCGGCGGTGAAGAACGAGAGATCGGTGTACACGCGCGCCGTTTGCGGGTGGTAATTGCCGGTCCCGATGTGACAGTAGGACACGATGTCCTGCCCTTCCTTGCGCACGATCAGGCCGAGCTTGGCGTGGGTTTTGAGTTCGATGAAGCCATACACGACGTGCACGCCGGCGCTTTCGAGATCCCGCGCCCAACGGATGTTGGCTGCCTCGTCAAAGCGCGCCTTGAGCTCGACGACGGCTGTGACCGATTTCCCCATCTCGGCCGCTTCCTTCAAGGCACGAACGATGGGGCTGTCCTTCGAGGTGCGATAGAGCGTCCATTTAATCGCCAGCACATCCGGATCGGCGCCGGCCTGGCGCAGGAACTGGACGACGACGTCGAACGCCTCGTAGGGATGATGGACAACGATATCCTTCGCCTTGATCGCTGCAAAGCAGTCGCCGCTGTACTCGCGAATGCGCTCGGGAAAGCGGATGTTGAATGGTTTGAAGGCAAGGTCGGGGCGATCGTCGACGATGAGCTGTGATGTATCCGAGAGACCGAGCAACCCGTCCTGAACGTACGTGTCCGCCTCGCCGACCTTGAGCTGCTCGACGACGAACGCACGCAACTCCTGCGGCATCGACGCGTCGATTTCCAGTCGGATCACGGAGCCGCGGCGTCGGCGTTTCAGGGCGCTCTCGAAGAACCGCACCAGGTCTTCGGCCTCCTCCTCGACTTCGATATCACTGTCGCGCAGGATGCGGAACGCGCCCTGGCGTACGACGGTGTATCCGGGAAAAAGCTGCGAGACGAAATGGCCGATCAGCGTCTCGATGCGCATGAAGCGGATGGCGCCACTCTCGCCCGCGGGCAGGCGCAGGAAACGATCGATCGGCTGCGGGATCGGCATCAGCGCGTGCATCGTCGCGCCACCCTTCTTTTTGGTCAGCTCAAGACCGACCGTAAAGCCCTTGTTCGGGATGAAGGGGAAGGGGTGCGCAGGATCGACCGCGATCGGGGTCAGCACCTGGAACAAGTGCGTCATGAAATAGGTCTCGAGCCAGGCGTGCTCTGCAGGCGTGAGCTGCTCCGGCGTAACGATGGCGATCCCGGCCTCCGCCATGTCACTGCTGATGTCCCGCCAGGATGTTTGCTGCTCGGCTGAGAGGTTGGCGACGAACTTGTTGATCGCGGCGAGTTGCTGCGCGGCGGTCAGGCCGTCGTTGCTAAGGTTGGAAACCTTGGCGTTGACCTGGCCATGCAGTCCGGCGACGCGGACCATGAAAAACTCGTCCAAGTTCGACGCCGAGATCGACAGAAACCGCAGCCGCTCGAGCACCGGGTGGCGCCGATTGCGCGCTTCGTCCAACACGCGCGTATTGAACTGCAGCCACGACAGTTCACGGTTGTAGTAGCGCGCCGGACCCTGCGGCACCTCGATCGCCGCGTCGGGCAAAAGCTCCGGCGCCGGCTCCGCCCCGGACTTGGACCGCCCGCGCACCTTGCTGATTGTCACCGTTCTCTCCCATCAAGCAGACCTGCCGCGCGCGGAAAGGCCAGCACGCGCAGAGTATACCTGCCATTGCTTCACAACATTCAAATGACGGAACGCTTGACCAGCGTTCAATCGTCAGTTTGGTCCGAATTTCCGTCCCTGAGGCGCATCAGAGCCTCCCCGGCCAGCGCCCGCGTGATCGGGCGGCGGGTCGCCAGCGACAGCCGGTCGATTGCCTCGACAAGTCGGACGGCGGCGGCGATGGAGCGGTCGACCTCGCGGGCCATGAAATGGACGATGGGTGGTGCGACGGCAATTTGGCGGTCCGCCAGGAGCTTGACCAGCACCGCCGACAGCAAGGTTGGATCGGGTGCCCCGATCGCGGTCACGGCGAGTGCCCTCAGGCGCGACCGGAGGTCCGGCAAGGCAACGTCGAGTTCACCGGCCGGCGCGCGCGACGTCAAAAGCACTGACGTTCGCTGCTCGCGCGCGAGGTTGAGGAGGTGGAATAGCGCCTGCTCGCTGCCGATCCCGCGATCGATGTCTTCAACCACCAGCGCGCGGCGATGCATCAGCTCCGGCACGTGATCCTCCGAAAGCTCCTGCGCGACCACCATGGTGGCGTCGGACCGGAGCTCCCACACATGCGCGAGGTGGCTCTTGCCAGACTGCGGCGGGCCGACGACAAGCGCTGAGGACATCGACCAGTCCGGCCAGCGGTCGACCAGCGCGACGGCCGCGGCATTCGACTCGCCGATGAGAAAATCCTCGGCGCCCAGCGCCGGCCGCGCGCCCCAATCGAACACGAACTGATTGGGCTCGCCACTCATGCGATGGGCCCGCTTGCCGGCGGCGGGATCGGCGGTTCAACGGGCAGTTCATGGCCGCGATAAATCGGGCTGTCGAGATAGAGCCCCAGCGCGAAACGCACCAGCACAGCAATGGCCGCGGCTACCGGCACCGCGACGAGGACTCCGACGAACCCCAGCAAAGACCCGAACGCCAAGACCGAAAAGATCAGCCAAACCGGATGCAATCCCACTCGCGGGCCAACGATCTTCGGTGACAGCAATGCGGTGTCGAGCACGGAGGTCGCAGCGAACAGCGCAGCCACCTTGGCCAGAAGCGCGAAGTCTGGCCACGCCTGCGCCGCCGCCATTGCGCCAGCGATTGTCAGCCCGAGCGCCCAGCCGACAAACGGCACGAAGCTCATCGCGCCCACCGCCAGACCGATGAGGAGCCCGTAACGCACGCCAATGAGCGTCAGGCCGATCGAATAGACCGCCGCGAGGATAAGGCAGATGGTGCCTTGGCCGCGCACGAACGCGGACACGGCTGCATTGATATCACTCGCGAGGCGCCGGATTGTTGGCGCGTGGTCGCGCGGCAGCGAGCGGTCGACACGGTCGATCACGCGCGGCCAGTCGGCGAGCAGATAGAACGCAACGACCGGCGTGATCAGCAGCAGTGACAACAGATTGACGAGCGCGAGCCCGCGACTCCAGACCTGCCTGAGCGCCCACGTCACCGAGCCGGTCCAGCTTTCGGCGAGGCCGGCGAGCCCCCGCTCGAAGCTTGTGTTGAAACCTTCATATCCGGCACCGAACCACCCTTTGGCCCATTCATCGATGATCATCTGGAGGCGGCGCAGGTCCGCGGGCAGCGTCTCGGCAAGCTGGCGAAGCTGATCGAACACCAGGGGGCCGAGCAGAATAGCTGCCACCAGAAGCAGCAGCACAAACACCAGGATGATGAGCACCGCGGCCGGTGTCCGGCCGATACCGGCCTGGGACAGGCGATCCGCGAGAGGATTCAAAAAGTAGGCGATCGCCGCACCGACGACGAACGGCAGCAGGATATCGCCGAGCATCCACAGCAGCGCCAGCGACGCCGCGGCGACGATCAACCAGAATGCGGCCTGCCGATCGACACTGCGCGCGATTGGAATGTCATTCGGCACGTCGATTTCCCTCCATGCGATTGACGCGGCTCAGTCGGGTCGTACTGCCTCCGGCACGTACCCTATCGGTCGCCCCCCGCGACGTGCACGACCCACGCCCGCACATAAACCGCGAGCGACGACGCCGTAAGGACGGCCGTCACCCCGATGAGCACGATCCTGAGTCCGTCGAGGTTCAGGCCAAACCCCTCATCCGCCAGAACCAACGCCGCGAGCAGCAATTGGCTTGCAGTATTGGCCTTACTGACCAGATGCGGCTGGATCTCGACAGGTCGGCCAATAATCCAACACAACAATACCCCGAGCACGATCAGAATATCGCGCGAGACCACCGCGATGACCAGCCACGACGGCAGCTCCCCCGCAACGCCGAGCGCCACATAAATCGACACGATCAACAGCTTGTCCGCCATCGGGTCGAGATAGGCGCCGAGTTCCGTCTGCATGTTCCAGCGCTTGGCGAGCCAGCCGTCGACAGCATCGGAAATGCCGGCGAGTACGAACAGCAAGAACGCGCCACGCGTCTGGCCGCTGACCAGCAGCCAGAAGATGATCGGGATGATAATGACCCGGCCGAGCGTAATCAGATTAGGTATCGACAAGTGGTCCCTGCACTTCCCTCGATTGCTCCACCACACCGGTGTCCGTAACCCGCATCGGAGCCGTTTTGCCCGCCCCTCTCGACCAGCAGCGCTCCGCTGCCTGACGTCGGGTTCGTGACGTGCTTTTCCGCGTTTCGTCCCGGAGCCGTTGATAGCACCCGGCCTTCGGTTCCGCACCAGCAGAGATCGCCGCCAGGGGAGGCGGGGAGGCAGCCGTATCGCCCCGGTCGCCGCCCAAGTCCAGCCGGAACTTCGCCTCGGAGCACCCGGAGCTCCATCCCGGAACTGACAGCCTGCTCGCCGGCAAACGCCCATGGAGCATCGAGAGGGAGGTGCTAAACTCCTGGTGACCGCGCCATCTGACATTCCCCCGCACGGAGATCCACACCATGAAGCTGATCGGAATTCTACGCTCGCCCTACGTCCGCCGCACCGCCGTCAGCCTCCATGCCATGAACATGCCCTTCGAGCTCGATCCGGTGCCGGTCTTCGACAAGCCGGAACTCGTGACCAAGTACAATCCCTTGACCCGCGTGCCGGCCCTCGTGCTCGACGACGGCGAAGCGTTGATCGACAGCTCGGTGATTCTCGACGCGCTCGACGAGATGGCCGGCCCGGCAAAGCGTTTGACGCCGGAGAGCGGCACGGCGCGGCGACATGTCCTGAAGCTCGTCACCGTCGGGCTGGGTGCGGTCGATAAGGCTGTGTGGTCGGCCTACGAATACCGCCATCGCCCGGCGGAAAAAGTTCACACGCCGTGGGTGCGCCATAACGATGCGCAGGTC
>LNEA01000146.1 GCA_001464855.1 Rhizobiales bacterium Ga0077530 | reverse complement strand
TTGAGGCCGAGGCGTTCGCGAAGTGCTTCGCGATCGGCGAGGCTGGTGTCCTGCCCGACCATCTGATTGATCGGGTCGCCAACAAACCGGAACAGAACGAACGCCAGCATGGCGACGGTCAGCATCACCAGGGCAGCTTCGAGAAGCCGGCGGATCGTAAATGCGAGCATCGGTGCCGTGCAATCCTTCGGAGATTCGCGGGACGAACCGTGGCTCGTCCCGCCCCGCAGTCTCGCGTTGAGCGCAGCTATTCCATCTGGACCCAGTACAGCAGGATCTGATTATCCGCGCGTTGGACAATCTTGACCTTCTTCGACACGCCCCAGTTCAGGGCTTGCTGATGAAGGGGAATGATGCCGGCCTCGTCGTGGACGATGCGGAAGGCCTGCGCGATCATCTCGTCGCGCCTCGTCGGATCGTTCTCGCCGATGATTTTGCCCGCAAGCTCGTCGACCTTTGGATTGCAGTATCCGCCGTAGTTGAAGGAGCCGGAGGATTTGCCGTCGCGGCATCCGGTGATGTTGAGCAGCACGTTGTGGCTGTCGAACGAGCCGGGAGTCCAGCCGAGCAGGTTAAACGAGCTGTCGTACTTCTGCGTCGCGCCCGCCTTCTCGAAGTATTTCGCCTTCGGCATGGCGTTGAGTTTCGCCTTGATGCCGATGCGCGCGAGCATCGCAACGACAGCCTGGCAGATCGCCTCGTCGTTGACGTAGCGATCGTTGGGGCAATCCATCTCGACGCCGAAGCCGTTGGGATAGCCGGCATCGGCAAGGAGCTTCTTGGCCGCATCGGGATCATAGGGGTGACGCTTGAATTCGGCGGCTCGCGAGAACAACAGCGGCGAAATCAGCAGCGCCGAGTTGACGGAGTTGCCGCGCATGACACGGGAGTGGATCGCCTCCATGTCGATGGCTTGGTAGAAGGCCTTGCGGACGCGTGCATCCTTGAAAGGATTTTTGCCCTTCACGTCCGAGTAGAGAAGCTCGTCGCGCAGCGAATCCATGTTGAGGAAGATCGTGCGCAGCTCTGGGCCGGTCAGCACGTTGGTGCCGGCGTTGGCCTTGATGCGGGCGATGTCCTGGACCGGAACCGGATCCATCATGTCGATCTCGCCCGAGAGCAGCGCGGCGACGCGGGTGGCATCGGACTTGATCGTCTGGAAGATCACTTCGGTAAGATTGTGCTCGGGCTTGCCCCACCAGTTCGGATTGGGCTTGAAGACCGTGCGCACGCCGGGCTGGTGGCTCTCGATCGTGAACGGGCCTGTACCGTTGGCTTTGAGCGTGAAGGGGCTAAGCTGCGAGGAACTCGTTTGGACCTTGGTCGCGCCGTTGGCTTCCGACCATGTCTTCGAGAAGATGTACCAGGTGTCCCACTCGTAGTGGAGGATGGGGTTGGGGCCGGTGAGGACGAAATCAACGGTGTGATCGTCGACCTTGACGAGCTTGGTGCCAGCCGCGATGCGGCTCTTGATGTTCGACTCAGGTGAAAGCGCGCGCTCAGCCGAGAAGATCACGTCGTCGGCGGTGAAGGGTTCGCCGCCATGGAATTTCACGCCCTTGCGCAGGTAGAAGCGCCATCGCGTCGGTTCGACGATCTCCCAGCGTTCGGCAAGGCCGGGGATGATCTTGAGATCCTTGTCGCGCTTGGTCAGTCCCTCCATCACGTTGCCGAGGGCACCAAGCGTGAAGGTTTCGTTCAGCGTGTAGGGATCGAGGGCGTTGAGGTCGCCCTGGAAGGCATAGCGGAATGTTTTGGCGCTAACAGGTGTGGCAAGCGCAGCGACTGCTAACGCCGCGGCCATCGTGACGACGCGAAATTTCATGGATCTCTGCTCCCGGCGATACGAACCAGAATAGTCTTGCGACGGCCGGGCGGATGGTCAACCCACCCGGCCCGTCATCGCAGCGATACTGTCGTATCCGGAGGCAGTGGTCCAGCTTGTCAGTAGACGGTCGACGCCTAGTTCATCCGCACCCAGTGGAACAGGATCCGGTTGTCGGCCCGCTGGACCATGCTGACCTTCTTAGATACGCCCCAGTTCAGCGTCTGCTGGTGGAGCGGGATCAGGCCGACATCCTCGTGGATGATCCGGAACGCTTTGGCGATCATGTCGTCGCGCTTGGTGGTGTCGTTTTCGGTGGCGATCGAACTCGCCAGTTCGTCGACGACCGGATTGCAGTAGCCGCCAAAGTTGGCCGTCGCGCCCTTGCCGTCGGCGTCGCGGCAGCCGGCAATTGAACGCAGGATGTTGAGGCTGTCGAGCGAGCTTGCGGTCCAGCCGAGTAGGTTGAAGGAGCTGTCATACTTCTGCGGTGCGCCAACCTTGTCGAAGTAGCG
>LNEA01000145.1 GCA_001464855.1 Rhizobiales bacterium Ga0077530 | reverse complement strand
CCAGACCGGCGAGCGGCAGCGTGCCGAGAATGCCGACGTAGGCTGTCTCGGCGATCGCGACGAGCGCCGTCGCCAGCATCGCTATGCTCGTCGGGAACGCGAGACGCAGCAACGTCGGCAGAATTGCGCCGACGAGCAGCGGATGAGGCGCCGGCGTGGCGGCGGCCGGCGGTGGCATCGTGGTCGTGGCCATGGACGTCGAGCCTCAAGCGTTGGGCGAAGCGGCCGCGATGCGTGCAACCGGGCGCTCCTTGATCGGCCAATTGAGCAGCGCCGAGATCAGGCCGAGCGCAATGGAGATCCACCACATGGCCTCGTAGGACTTCGTAAGATCGAACAATCGGCCGGCGAGCCAGACGCCGAGGAACGAACCGACCTGGTGCGAAAGAAAGACGAATCCGAACAGCATGGACATCCACTGCGTGCCGAAGAACGTCGCGACGAGGCCGCTGGTCGGTGGAATCGTCGAGAGCCAGAAGATGCCGAGCAGTCCGCACAGCATGATCACAACGGTGGGCGTCAACGGTAGGAACAGAAAGCCAAGGAAGATCACCGAGCGAGCGAAATAGATGAGGCTCAGCAATCGCCGCTTCTCGATGAAGCGTCCGGATTGGCCTGCCAGATACGTGCCGATGATGTTCGCGATGCCGACGACGGAGAGCGCGAAGGGCCCGACCCACGACGGCAATCCCTGGTCAACGGCAAAGGCGGGCAGATGCACGACGATGAAGGCGACGTGAAAACCGCACACGAAAAAACCGGCGGTGAGCAACCAGAAGCTCGGATGCCGGAAAGCCTCGGCCAGCGCCTCGCGCAATGTCTGGCTGCGCACCGGACCTTCGACCCGCACGGGTTTGCCGCCGATCGGCCATGCCAGTGGAATGAGAAGTGCCGTGATAGCCATCAGCCAGAGGAGGCTCTGCTGCCAGCCGACAAACTCGATGAGAAAGTGCATGACCGGCAGCGAGATGAAGGTGCCGATGCCGGCCGCCATGCCAATAGAGGCGATCGCCGACATCCGCTTCTCCGGCGGCGCGAGGCGGCCGATCGTGCCGACGAGCGAGGTGACGCCGGTGCCGCTCACACCGATGCCCATGAGAATGCCGCTGATCACCAGATCACTCGGCGTGGTCGCCGCGTACATGACAAAAAGTCCCGCAATTGTCGCCAGCACGCAGGCGACGATCACTCGGCCCGCGCCGAATGTATCGATCAGGGCTCCGGAGAAGGGTGCGCCAACACCCATCAGCAATTGCGTGAACGCGATCGACAGCGCGAAGGCCTCGCGACCAACATTGAGCGCTGACGTCATCGGCTGCAGATAGAGGCCCATGGACTGGGATCGGCCCATCGAGACACCGACGATGGTGCCGACGATCACGATCAGGAGCCAGAGCGGCATGACCGACTTCTGGGAAGACGTCTGCATGTGAGTTTCCATCTGAAAAGGAAATGCGGAGTGTCGGCATTCAGCCGGCCGGCGTGGTCATCACCAGACACGTCGTGGTGCCGTGCGCGTAAAGCTTGCCGTTCGCATCGACGAGGCGTCCTTCGGCGGTGGCGATGCGCCCGCCAGCGTGAATGACCTTGGCTTCGCAGCGAAGCTTCCCGGTGCTCTGATGCACGGCGCGCACGAAGCTCACCGCAAGATCGACGGTCGTAAAACCCTGTCCCGCCTTTAGCGTCGAATGCACCGCGCAACCGAGCGCCGAGTCCAGGATGGTCGACATCCAACCGCCGTGCACCGTGCCGAGCGGATTGAGGAAGCGGTCCGACGGAACACCCTCGAACACCGCGCGACCGACGTCCGCTTCCACAAGCAGAAAGTCGAGCACTTCCGCGATCGGCGGAGCGGGAAACGTGCCGCTCATCATCCCGCGAAGAAACTCCACGCCCGGCATCGACGTCGCCGTCTTCAGATCGACGCAGCCGAAGGCGACCGGGCGCCCCGCTAACTGCTCCATCACTTTTGCGCTCATGATCGGTTTTTCCATTTGCTGCATATGCAGATATGGGGACTGCAAGAGAACTCAATCGGCCAGGCGCTCCAGCACCTGATCGAGTTGTGTATGAAGCGCCGACGTCTCAATCGCGCCGATCGCCGTGTTGATCTGGTTCTGGGCCGCCCGCCAGAGCGGCCGCGCGTTTTCAAACGCTTCGCGACCCTTCGCCGACAAACTCACGCATCGCACACGGCGGTCGTGACGATCCGGCTCGTGCACGACGAGGCCTTGACGGATCAGCGGCCGCAGATTGCGCGTCAAGGTCGTCGGATCCATTGCCAGTATTTCGGCCAAGGCACCGATCGTCGTTTCGTCAGTGCCCGCGAGATTGGCCAGAAGCCCATACTGCGTGATCGTCAGGCCCGCCGGCTCGAGATGGCGATCGTAGATCTGCGACACACGACGCGTCGCTTTGCGCAGCCGCATGCAGGTGCATCCGGAAACGCGTGGCGCCTGTGTCGGAGCTTTCTCATCCATGCTGGCCGATATATCTGCATATGCAGGCATTGGCAAGCCGGCCATCGTCGCTCTCACGGATTTGTGTCGCGAGGTGTTCCTCGCGCTACCCGACGGGGCGAGCGTCCAGGCGCTCGACCACGAGAAATCCGCCATCCGAACCAACGACCTTGACCCAGGAACCTGCGTCACAGTCCGGCCCGCGCGCCGGCCAGACCGAGTCGGCAATGCGCACCTTGCCCTCGCCGCCGGCAATGGCCTCAACGACCGGGACGGTTCGCCCGATGTATTGTGCCTCGCGCCGGTTGAGTGTCGGCTGATCGGTTCGTGACGTTGCTGGTCGCGCCCATAGGAACGTCAAAAGCACGTCACCGATCAGCAGCGCGAGCCCGCTCGCGAGAAGCCACCAACCATCTGGAAATCCCTTCACGCCCATCACGAGGCCGGCGCAGGCCATCGGCGCTCCGACCCACGGCAACATGAGGCTGACCAAACCGATCAACCAGACCAGACCGCCGGGATCGTCTTCAGGTCGGCGCACGCTCCACCATCAGCACCGAATCGTTGACGGATTTCACCCGCACGCGCGTCCCCACCGGCGCGTCTTCACCTTCCGCCTGCCAGAGCGTATCGCCGACGCGGATCCGCCCGCGCCCACCCCTGATCGACTCTTCGACCACGAAATCGCGGCCGACGTATTGGGCGCCACGCACGTTGAGGTCCGGCAGATCGCTAATCTGAGCATCGGACCGCGCAAACTTGCGCACGATGAAGACAGTGCCGATTGCGATCACAGCAAAGGCGACGAGCTGCCAGGGCCACGCAATGCCAGTCCCGAATACCAACAGGCCGACGACGATAGCCGCCGTGCCGAACCACACGAAATGCACGCCTGGGACGATCGTTTCGAGTCCATACAGGAGCAGGGCGAGAATGAGCCAGTTCCAGGGACCGAGACCTGACAGAAAGGACGCCATGGCGATCATCCAGGTTGAACGTCAGTTCGACAGCAGGAAACACGAACAATCGGCGACAGTGCAAGGGCCCGGCGTTGCGCCGAGCCCCAATTGGATCAGCCGGAACGTGGCACGCTACCGGCATTCGGACGGCCACCCGCGGGGCGCGCCGGGAGGGTTTCCTTGCCGGCGAAAGCGGCCCCGGCGATCTCAGCAATACCGGCGAGCGATCCAATTACCGTCGACGCCTCGAGCGGCATCATGATGATCTTCTGGTTGGGCGACTTGGCGATCGCCTCGAGCGCCTTCATGTAGTTGTTGGCCACGAAGTAGTTGATCGCCTGAACGTCGCCCGACGCGATCGCTTGCGACACCATACGTGTCGCCTCGGCTTCGGCCTGAGCGGCACGCTCTCGCGCCTCGGCCTCGCGGAACGCGGCCTCCTTCTTGCCTTCAGCCGCGAGAACGGCCGCCTGCTTCTCACCCTCGGCGCGGAGGATGTCGGCCTGCCGCTCGCCTTGTGCCTTGAGGATCGCCGCTTCGCGCAGGCCTTCGGACTCGAGGATCTGTGCGCGCTTTTCGCGCTCGGCTTTCATCTGGCGGGCCATCGAGTCCACAAGATCCCGCGGGGGCGCGATGTCCTTGATCTCGATGCGCGTCACCTTGATGCCCCACGCTTCCGTCGCGAGGTCGACAACATGCAGCAGCTTGGCATTGATGCTGTCGCGGTTGGAGAGCAACTCGTCGAGGTCCATCGAACCCATGACGGTGCGCACGTTGGTCATCGTCAGGTTCATGATCGCGGACTCGAGGCCTTCGACCTCGTAAGCGGCCTTCGCGGCATTCAACACCTGATAGAAGTTCACGCCGTCGACGCGCACCATGGCGTTGTCGCGGGTGATGACATCCTGGCTCGCGATGTCCATCACCTGTTCTTTCATATTCATCTTGTAGCCGACGCGCTCCATCACCGGGATGAGAATATGGAGGCCCGGGGAAAGGGTGCGCGTGTAGCGACCGAAACTCTCGATGGTCCAGTTGTATCCTTGCGGAACGATCTTGACGGTCGACCACAACGCCACTGCCGCGAGGACGATCAGCAGCAGGCCGAAGATCTCGAAGCCACCGAAGAAATTAGGGTCCATTGCACTGGTCCTTTCAGGGAGCGGGCATTGCGACAACAGAACGAATCTATTTTATACCTCACCCTTGAAACAGCCAAACTTAAGTAAATGAAATGTAAATACGCGGGCAAATGAGACTCGAAAAATATCGAAAACACTTGAAAGGCGCCTTTTTGCCCATTCAATTTAGGCGATCGGTCGCAATTATTCTAACTACCGGCGATATTGGTGCGGCAAGGGTCGAGCACAACCGTGAATTACGTTCACGTTTGCGACACTACACGACGGTCGCAACTTAGACGGTGACTAATTTCTCACGCACCGAGGCTCATATCCAGCCTTGGAGTTCGCGACGCACAACCCCCTCGATCACCGCGATACCTTCCGGGTCGTCATTGAGAGCCGGCAGATAGGCGAACTTTTCGCCGCCATTTTCCATGAAGTATCCGCGGTTTTCGACGTCCAACTCCTCAAGCGTCTCGAGGCAATCGGCCGAGAACCCGGGAGCTACAAGAGCGATACGGCGGACGCCTTCGCGGCCCAGCCGCTTGATCGTTTCATCGGTATACGGCTGCAACCAAACGTCGTTGCCGAAACGCGATTGAAATGTCGTCAGCCAGCGATCTTCGCTCCAGCCGAATGCGCCGCGCAGAAGTCGCGACGTTTTCTGACACTGGCAATAATAAGGATCGCCCTGTTCGAGATATTTTTGGGGCATCCCGTGAAACGTCACGACAATGCGCTCAGGCTCGAAATCGAGCCTACTTAAATGTCGGCGCATAGATGCCGCGAGGCCATCGATATAGCCGAGGTCGTCGTGCCAAGGCGGCGCCACACGGATCGCCGGCTGCCAGCGCATGTCCATCAACGCGCGAAACGCTTGGTCGCATGCGGTCGCGGTCGTCGCGGCGGCATACTGCGGATAGAGGGGCACGATCAGGATGCGGTCGCATCCCTGCGCCATCAGCGCGTCGAGCCGGCTTTGCGTCGTCGGGTTTCGCTCAGTACCGTCGCCAGCTTCTCCGCTTGCGACCGCGTGATCGTCTTTAGCGGCCCTTCATTGCGATCCTTGTTCCAGATCTGCTCGTAGTCGCGCCCCTTCGGGCCAGGCCGCACCGTCAGGATGATGAGGTTGAGGATCGGCCACCACTTCCAGCGCGGCTCCTCGATCACCCGCCGATCGGACAGGAACTCTTTCAGATAGCGCCGCATCGACCAGTAATCGGTTGCGTCGGGCGTGCCGAGATTCAACAGCAACACGCCGATCCTGCCGTGCGCCACCGCCGGGTGACCGACAGGTGTGAATGTAGCTGAGGCCTCACGTTGCATGACGCTGAAAGGATCCGATCAATGTTGTCGCCGATTGCGGGCCACTGCCCGAGTCCGTCGCGCTGAAAGCGCGCCATCAACGCGATAAGAAGGTCGGGATGACGGGCGGCGACATTTCCTGAAGTTGGAGTAAGCCGCCGCCCCTCACCCTAACCCTCTCACCGCAAATGCGGGGAGAGGGGATTCGCACGGTGGCGGCCGAAGGCCGCGAAGTGGTCTCGAACCAGCGAGGCAGCACCGCGGTGCGTGTAGCCGTCGTGTCGAAGACGCGCCTCCGGCACGATGGCCTACGTGACCGCGGCAACATTACGTCGCCCGCTGCTCCGATCCGACGCCGAGCGCGCGGAGCTTGCGGTGCAGCGCCGAGCGTTCCATGCCGACGAACTCGGCG
>LNEA01000144.1 GCA_001464855.1 Rhizobiales bacterium Ga0077530 | reverse complement strand
TTTACATGAAGCTCGACAACCATGCGGGCCCAACCACCCCGCGGAGGTCCGGTCGGCCTACTGTTCCTTGCGCTGGCGCCAGCCATCTCTGCCCTCGCTTGATGCGGATCGGCTGCCGTCTGCCTCGCAGGCTCTCAGCGTCCCAGTCAGCCGGTGCCGGCCTAGCTCTGGCTTTCTTTGCGCCGCGACATAAATGCAAGACGCTCGAACAGATGCACGTCCTGCTCGTTCTTGAGGAGCGCACCGTGGAGCGGCGGGATCAGCTTCCTCGGATCGGTCTCGCGCAGCGTCTCCGGCCCGATGTCCTCGTTCAGCAGCAGCTTGAGCCAGTCAAGCAGCTCCGATGTGGACGGCTTCTTCTTGAGGCCCGGCACCTCGCGCATGTCGTAGAAGATCTTCAATGCTTCCGCGACGAGGCGGCCCTTGAGATCCGGGAAATGGACATCGACGATCGCCCGCATGGTCTCGGGATCGGGAAATTTGATATAGTGGAAGAAGCAGCGGCGCAGGAACGCGTCCGGCAGGGGCGCTTGGCCGCCTTGATCGTCTCGCCGGTCTCGTAGACGAAGAACTCCATCCGATCGAGCTCTTGGAGGAGGTCGTTCGGAAACTCGATGTCGGCCTTGTCGATCTCGTCGATCAGCAGCACCGGGCGTACGGGACTGGTGAACGCCTCCCACAGCTTGCCGCGCTTGATGTAGTTCGAGATGTCCTTGACGCGCTCGTCACCGAGCTGGCTGTCGCGCAGGCGCGAGACGGCGTCATATTCGTACAGCCCCTGCTGCGCCTTGATCGTCGACTTGATGTGCCATTCGATCAGCGGCGCGCCCAGCGCCTTCGCCACTTCCTGCGCCAGCACGGTTTTGCCCGTCCCTGGCTCACCCTTGATGAGCAGCGGGCGCTCGAGTGTGATCGCCGCGTTCACCGCAACCTTGAGGTCATCGGTTGCGACGTAGGTCTTGCTGCCCGTGAACTTCATGAAGCCTCGCAGGTGGGGGAGAAAAGCCGCGGCAGATTAGGGGCTCACGCCCGCCCGGGCAACTGGAACCCTTCATCGGCGGTGTCTCAGTTCAGTTGTCCTAGCTCCATGGGTCGCCGCCGGTATGAAACTTCCGCGCGACGTCATAGCAACTGAGACAGAGAACGCTGAGGCGCAGTTGTGCCTCAGCCTCTCCCACCCATCCACCTGCCTTATTGAAGCGGTCTTCACACCCCGAGCACCATGCATCCGAGCCTGGAGCGTTGTCGGCCGTAAAGAAGCCGACGCGGTCGCGGTGCCGCAGACCATCGGCGATATGGCCGCAAACGTACGTTTTCTTTTGGGTGCCGTGCTTGGAGCATTCTACGGTGTCCACCGACTAAGTCTCCGGCTGCTATGGAAACGCCTGCCCTTCTTATAGTGAACTACCCGATCCCTCGCCACTTTGCCTGATCCCTCCTGGCCCAAGCCCAGCAGGCCAGTCGCCCGCGTCGATCCGGCCACGGGATGGTCGACTCCGAGCCATTGGCGCGCCCCTGAAACGCTGCTAAGAGGGCCGCAACAGAACACCGCGACCCTCCAACGCTCCGGGATCCGCCCATGCCGACCGCCGCCGCGCGCGCACGCGAATCGCAAAACCCCTTCTTCAGCCAGACCCTCGCCGAGGCCGACCCCGAAATCTTCGGCTCGGTCGGTCGCGAGCTGGTCCGCCAGCAGACCGAGATCGAGCTGATCGCGTCGGAAAACATCGTCTCGCGCGCGGTGCTCGAAGCCGCCGGTTCTGTGCTGACCAACAAGTACGCCGAGGGTTACCCCGGCAAGCGCTACTACGGTGGCTGCCAGTACGTCGACGAGGTCGAGACGCTCGCTATCGAGCGGGCGAAAAAACTGTTCGGCTGCAACTTCGCCAACGTGCAGCCGAACTCCGGCAGCCAGATGAACCAGGCCGTCTTCCTGGCGCTGCTGCAGCCCGGCGACACCTTTATGGGCCTTGACCTCAACGCCGGTGGGCACCTGACGCACGGCTCGCCGGTCAACATGAGCGGCAAGTGGTTCAAGGTGGTCCCCTACGGCGTGCGCAAGGACGACCAGCTCATCGACATGGACGAGGTCGCGCGGATCGCACGGGCGAACAAACCCAAGCTGATCATTGCCGGCGGTACCGCCTATTCGCGATTCTGGGACTGGGCAGGCTTCCGTGCCATCGCCGACGAGGTTGGCGCCTACCTGATGGTGGACATGGCCCACATCGCCGGACTCGTCGCGGGCGGCGTCCATCCTTCGCCGATCCCGCACGCCCATGTGGTCACGTCGACGACGCACAAGTCACTGCGCGGGCCGCGCGGCGGCCTGATCCTGTGCAATGACGAAGCGATCGCGAAGAAGATCAATTCGGCCGTGTTTCCGGGCCTGCAAGGCGGGCCGCTGATGAACATCATCGCGGCCAAGGCGGTGGCGTTGCGCGAAGCATTGCAGCCGGAATTCAAGATCTACGCGAAAGCCGTGGTCGACAACGCCAAGGTGCTCGCCGAGACGATCAAGGCCGGCGGCTACAATATCGTCGCGGGCGGCACCGACAACCACCTGCTGCTGGTCGATCTGCAGCCCAAGAAACTCACCGGCAAAGCCTCCGAGATCGCGCTCGGCCGCGCCCACATCACCTGCAACAAGAACGGCGTCCCGTTCGATCCGCAAAAGCCGTTCGTGACGTCGGGCGTCCGCCTCGGCACGCCGGCCGGCACGACACGCGGCTTCGGCACGGCCGAATTCCGCGAAGTCGGCAAGCTCATCGTCGAAGTGCTCGACGGTCTCGCGCGCAATGG
>LNEA01000143.1 GCA_001464855.1 Rhizobiales bacterium Ga0077530 | reverse complement strand
CCGGCCACCACCCGCCTAGTCCTACCGCCCGCAAGGAGGCGAACGATGCGCTGCCCCTACTGCGCGAGCGAGAACAGCCAGGTCAAGGACAGCCGCCCGACCGAAGAGGCCGCAGCCATACGCCGGCGGCGCATCTGCCCTGACTGCGGCGGGCGCTTTACCACGTTCGAGCGGGTCCAACTGCGCGAGCTGATCGTCGTCAAGCGCTCGGGTCGCCGGGTGCTGTTCGACCGCGAAAAACTGGCCCGATCCGTGGGAATTGCGGTGCGCAAACGGCCGGTCGAAGGCGAGCGCATCGAGCGGATGTTGACCGGCATCGTCCGCCAGCTCGAAAGCATGGGTGAGAGCGAGATTGCCTCGTCGGCGATCGGCGAACTGGTCATGGAGGGGTTGCGTTCCCTCGACCCGGTGGCCTATGTGCGGTTTGCGTCCGTCTACCGCGACTTCCGCGAGGCGGCCGATTTTCATGAAGTCCTTGGCGAGATCGCGGGCCATCCTGCCCACGCGCTCGCCGATGACGACGAGGCGAACGAGTCCCCGGCCGCGAAATCCGCCGTGGACTACAAGCAGTGATGCAATGACCGCTGGCGCTGATTTCGACCGACGCATGATGGACGTGGCGCTGCGCATGGCACGTCGCGGCCTCGGCGCGACCGCGCCGAACCCCTCGGTCGGCGCGATCATCGTCGACGAGGCAACCGGCGAGATCATCGCGCGGGGTTGGACACAGCCCGGCGGGCGGCCACACGCGGAAAAGGAAGCGCTCCGCCGCGCCGGGCCGGCAGCACGCGGTCGCACGATGTACCTGACGCTGGAGCCCTGCGCGCACACTGGACGCAACCCGACCTGCGCCGACGCCATGACGACGGCGGGGCTCAAGCGGGTCGTGTGTGCGATCCCCGATCCCAATCCGATCATCTCTGGCCGCGGCTTCGAACAACTGAGCGACGCCGGGATTCTCGTCGAGGTCGGGGTCGGCGCCGAGGACGCGCGCTGGGTCACGCTCGGCCATATTCTGTGCCAGACCGAAAAGCGGCCGTTCGTACAGGTAAAGATGGCGCTCGATGCCGCCCATCGCGTCGCGCTCGGTGATGGTGCGCCGGTTTGGGTGACGAGCCCCGAAGCCCGCGCCTACGCTCACCTCCTCCGCGCCGAAGCCGACGCGATCCTGGTCGGCGCCGGCACGGTCCTCGCCGACGATCCCGAACTCACATGCCGGCTGCCCGGCCTCACCAAACGCTCGCCCCGCCGCGTGATCATGGATTCCTCGCTCCGCACGTCGGCGACCAACAAAATTTACTCCGCGCACGATACGGTTCCCGGCGCCCGCTACCCGCAAATATGGCTGGCGACAGCGGTCGACGAGGCGCACGTCATGGCCTCGCCGCACGCCGCCAATCGCGCGCGCATGACGCTCGACGCGGTGCCGAGTGCCGATGGCCGAGTGGCGCTGCAGCCGCTGCTGTCACGACTCGCGGCGAACGGCGTCACGCGCCTCCTCGTCGAGGGCGGGCCAACGATGTGGGCGGCATTCCTCGCGGCGGGCCTCGTCGACGAAGCGATCGTTGCCGTCAGTCCGCAACGCAACACCGGCAGCACGCGAGCGGTCACCGGCTCGGACCTCGACGCGCATTTCGCCACCCATGGCATGGCTCGAGTTGCGCGCCGCGCGATCGGGCCCGATACCCTCCACATCTTCCACCGGAGCAACGCATGACGGCGCCGTTCCGCTACTACACGCGAGTCCGCTACCAGGACTGCGATGCGCAGCACGTTGTCTTCAACGCCCGCTACGGCGATTACGTCGATCTCGCCGTCACCGAGTTCCTGCGTGCCTCGTTCCCCGAGCGTGACCCGTTCGATGGCTCCCTCGAGATCCAGGTCGTGCGCCAGCTCATCGAGTGGAAGGCGCCGGCGCGCTTCAACGACGTGCTCGAGATTTCGGTACGGGTCGCCCGCTTCGGAACGACCTCGTTCACGGTGGCATTCGACCTGCGAATCGCCGGTACCCCAGACCCAATCGTGACCGCCGAGCTGATCTATGTCGTCGTCGATGGGCAGACCTGGCAAAAGCGGCCGATGACGCCAAACGAACGCGAGCGCCTAGAGGCAGGCGCCAACGGTAAAATTACCGATCACGGCGGCTACTACCCGATCCAAACCTGAGTCGCTGGGCGCCCAATCAACTTGCATGACGATCAATTGA
The DNA here is from genome assembly GCA_001464855.1 of Rhizobiales bacterium Ga0077530. Classification (GTDB taxonomy): domain Bacteria; phylum Pseudomonadota; class Alphaproteobacteria; order Rhizobiales; family Hyphomicrobiaceae. The sequence goes on along the minus strand of LNEA01000143.1, from coordinate 1,791 downwards.
CAGGCCAATCGGCACTGATCTAAATGGGCGCCAGTTCGACTCGGCGCCAAAATCCGAAAAGATTCGGAGGCGAACCGGGATCGTATCGAAATGGGCCAGGCACAATGGCGCGCGCGGGAGACCCAGGGAGGTCCTGCGGGTATTTGACAAGAAACACGACCGGGGGTTGAGCGGCCAGGGTATTGGTACCGCGTTAGGTCAACTACATGGTGTTGGGAGGGGCTGTGCGCACGCCGGCCCCGAAAAGCATTGTGTGTGACCGGAACGTGGATTAGCCCACGTATCGCTTGGGAACTTATTCGAGAACGGCTGGATCGACGCGGGCGGCAGTGCGTTGAGGTAGCGGAATTGGCGAAGCGGCCGTCGACGCCATGATTTGGTGCTTCGGACGTGGCAATGGGCAGCAGTTGGCATTCGCCATGCATGGCTGCGGGTGGGTTGTACGAACACAGACATCGACCGGCGGTCCCAACGGCGCCGACGGAATGGTAAAATAAAGCTGGACCCCGCACCGGATTGGGCCCGATGGGCCGAGCCGGCAGCACCTCTCAGGGGAACGAGAAGAAAATGGATCTCGGCGACTTGATTAAGCCGGAAGGCATTATTGCCTCCCTGAAGGCCAAGAGTAAAAAGCAGGTCCTTCATGACCTGTCTCATAAGGCCGGCGAACTCACCGGCCTCGATGAGCGGGTGATCTTCGAAACGCTGCTCCAGCGCGAGCGTCTCGGTTCGACCGGGCTCGGCCGCGGAATCGCGATCCCGCACGGGAAGCCCGCGGGCCTCACCCGGATCACCTGCCTGTTCGCGCGGCTGGAAACCCCGATCGACTTCGATGCCACCGACGGCGAGCCCGTCGAACTGGTCTTTTTGCTGCTCGCGCCCGAGGATGCCGGCGCCGACCACCTCAAGGCGCTGGCCCGCATCTCGCGTCTGTTGCGTGACCCGCTGGCGATCGAAAAACTCAAGGGCTCACGCGAACGGACGGCACTACACGCGGTTCTGACGGAGCCGGCGACCTCTCACGCGGCGTGACAGAGCGCCGTTGGGCGCTCAGCCGAGCACAAAGAGCGCACCGAGACCCAGTCCGCCGACAACGATCCGCCACCACGCGAACGGCGCAAATCCATGCCGGCTGACGAAGTCGAGCAGGTAGCGCACGACGATCACGCCGGCGACGAACGACACCACGAAACCCAATGCGATTCCGCGCACGGTTGCTGCGTCGAGAAACGCATATGATTTGTAGAGGTCGTAGGCGAACGCCCCGGCCATCGTCGGCATCGCCAGAAAGAATGAGAACTCGGCCGCCGCACGCTTCGAGGTACCCATCAGCATGGCGCCTACGATCGTAGCACCCGACCGCGAAACGCCGGGGATCATCGCAAGACACTGGAAAAGACCGATCTTGAGCGCGAGCCACGGCGTTATGTCCATCACATCGTCCTGGCGAACCTCGAGTTTCATCTGGTCAACCGCCAGCAGCACGAAGCCGCCGAGGATCAGCATCGAGCAGATCAGCAAGGGCGACGCGAACAGCACCTGCTTGATGACAGAATGCAGCGCCACGCCGGCCAGCGCGGCGGGCAAAAATGCCAGCAGGATGCCGAGGACGAAGCGGCGCGCGCGCGGATCCGTCGTCAGACCCAGCGCCAAGCGCCACAGCCGCGCCGCGTAGACCGTTAGAATCGCGAGCATGGCGCCGAGCTGAATGAGAATTTCGAATGTTTTCTGTGGCGACTCAAAGCCGAGAAAATGGCCCGCCAAGAGAACATGTCCCGTCGACGAAACGGG
>LNEA01000142.1 GCA_001464855.1 Rhizobiales bacterium Ga0077530 | reverse complement strand
CAGCTCGACAGGCTCGCGGAAAAGGACGAGGCGGATCTCGTCGCGGAATTCACAATGCCGCTTCCGGCGCTGGTCATCATGGCGATGATGGGCGTGTCCGAAGATCGCCTGTACGACGTCAAGAGCTGGTCGGATGACATCATGTTGTTCATCGGCACGGCGCGGGCGACGCCGGACAAATACGAGCGCGCGCGGCGCGGTGCAGTCGAGATGGCCGGCCTGTTCCGCGAGGAAATCGAGAAGCGCCGTGCGGATCCCGGCAGCGATCTGCTGAGCCTGCTGATCGCGGCGCGCGACGAGCAGGACCGCCTGAGCGAGGACGAACTGGTCGCGACGGCGATGTTGCTGCTGTTCGCTGGTCATGAGACGACGACCAACCTGCTGAGCACCGCGACGCTGACGATGATGCGCAACCCCGATGAACGCGCACGGCTCGCGGCCAATCCGGAAATGGCGTCCACCGCGATCGAGGAATTCCTGCGCACCGAGGCGCCGACCAATGCCATGGGCCGAGTGGTGCGCAAGACGCACGACGTGCGCGGCGTGACGCTGAAGGAGGGCGATCGCCTGTTCGCGATCATCAATGCCGCCAATCGCGACGGGGCGCAGTTTCCCGATCCCGACAGAGTCGATCTCGGCCGCCAGCCGAATCGTCATCTGACCTTTGGCCAGGGTCCGCATTTTTGCCTCGGCGCGCAGCTTGCCCGTCTGGTTCCCCAAGATGTCGCCGGGCTCGGCCCCGCCCGTTTGGCTCGATAGCCTCGTTATGCGCGGGCTGAAGTCGCTACCGGTGAAGACGGGGCGGTGACGCTCGTCCTGTGGTCGGATTTCCCAGATTGCAAAATGCGGGCGCTGAAACCACCGCGCGTCATGGGGCACCCTGACGCGGGTGCGCCGTCGTTGTCTGACGGAAAGAATGTGCGATAGCCTGCGATCGACAGTGGAAAATGTCTCGCAACAACCTGGTGGACATGAGCAAGCAAGCGCCCGATCTACAGCGCGTCGTCAGCGATATCACAGACGAGATGCGGCAGCGGAGCGAACGAGGCGCGGTCGCAACCTACATTCCCGAACTGGCGCGAGTCGACGCAAAGTCGTTCGGGCTGGTCGTCATCGATGCCGCAGGAAATGTCGCAGCGAGCGGGGATTGCGATCAACCCTTTTCCATCCAAAGCGTGTCGAAGGTTTTCACCCTCACGCTGGCGTTAGGCAAAGTCGGTGATCGCCTGTGGCAGCGCGTCGGGCGCGAGCCGTCGGGGAGCCCATTCAATTCCATCGTCCAGCTTGAATTCGAGCGCGGTAAACCCCGCAACCCTTTCATCAATGCGGGCGCTATTGCCGTCACCGATGTCATCCTGTCGGGCAATCGCCCGCGCGAGGCGCTCGGCGAAATCGTCAGGTTCATCAGGCTTCTCGCCGATGACCCGTCGATCTCGATCGACGAAGCGGTGGCGGCTTCCGAGCAGCGTACCGGATACCGCAACTTTGCCCTCGCCAACTACATGAAGTCGTTCGGCGTCCTGGACAACGCGGTCGAGACTGCGCTCGGCGTCTATTTCCATCAATGCGCGATCGCGATGTCGTGCCGGCAGCTTGCGATGGCCGGGCGCTTCCTCGCATTCCTGGGGCGCGATCCGTCGACCGGCCACTCCATCGTAAAGCCGGAGCGCGCGCGCCGCATCAACGCGATCATGCTGACGTGCGGCCACTATGATGGGTCGGGCGAGTTTGCGTACCGGGTCGGATTGCCCGGCAAGAGCGGCGTCGGCGGTGGCATCCTCGCCGTCGCGCCGGGAAAAGGGTCGATTGCCGTCTGGTCGCCGGGCCTCGACACCGCAGGCAACTCGCACCTCGGCACGATCGCGCTTGAGGCGTTATCCAACCGTCTTGGCTGGTCGGTGTTCGGCCAATTGTCGTGAGGCCACTCGTGCTCAATCGGCGTACGCATACGTTGCAAGAGTTGCGTCAGTGGTGGCGCGTGCCCGCGTCCTGGATGGCGGCGTCATGATACCAGCCACCGCCAGACTCGACGGTCGCAACGACGGGGCGCTCTGCAGTCTTGCGGTTCACCGGCTGCACGTTGCCTTTGCTGGCGCGGCGCTCAGTGGGAAATGGAATAATCGTTGCGGATTGCCGTGGAGTGATCTCAGTCATCATCTCTGTCCTTTTTTCCTCGCACATCGTCACAGTTTCTTCGGCTTCGTATCGACGATGGACTCAGACATATGGTCAAGCCGTATAACTTTTAAACAGATTGCCTGAGAAATATCAAATTTGCCCGTATTTTAAGCGCGATGTTTTCTGCTTGTTTGTATAGCAATTTCTGAGTGCCGTATGGCCTAGGTCGCATTCGATCTTCGTCGGTGGTTCTCGGGAAGTTACATGTTCGGATTTTTCAGCCGCTGGCGCCGGTCATCCACGACGACGCCGAAGATCGCCGCGGAGCCGAACGCTCCTTCGCAGGCATCGCCGAACCCATCATCTGACTCGTCTCCCTCACTGACATCAACGCCGACCATTGCGTCCGAGTTGCCGACGGCAACAGCGGCAACGCACCAATCCGCGATTTCCGGAACTTTGAAAGAGACGCCGCCGCGTGCCGCCGTTGCGACGGCACCATTGCAGTCCACGACGTCAAAAGGAGAAAGGTCGCCCATGACGAAGTACAAGCTCGAGTACATCTGGCTCGACGGTTACAGCCCGGTGCCGAATCTGCGTGGCAAGACGCAGATCAAGGCCTACGAGAGTTTTCCGACGCTGGATCAGCTCCCGCTGTGGGGCTTCGACGGCAGCTCGACCATGCAGGCCGAAGGCCACTCATCCGATTGCGTGCTCAAGCCGGTGGCGGTTTATCCAGACAGCGCTCGCACCAACGGCGTGCTGGTGATGTGCGAAGTGATGATGCCCGATGGTGTCACACCACATTCGACCAACAAGCGCGCCACCATTCTCGACGACTCCGGCGCCTGGTTCGGATTCGAGCAGGAGTATTTCTTCTACAAGGATGGTCGTCCGCTCGGATTCCCGACCGCCGGTTATCCGGCGCCACAGGGCCCCTATTACACCGGCGTCGGCTACAGCAATGTCGGCTCGGTTGCCCGTGAGATCGTCGAGAAGCATCTCGACCTCTGCCTGTACGCCGGCATCAACCACGAAGGCATCAACGCCGAAGTGGCGAAGGGCCAGTGGGAATTCCAGATCTTCGGCAAGGGCTCGAAAAAGGCCGCCGACGAAATGTGGATTGCCCGCTACCTCATGCAGCGGCTGACGGAGTCCTACGGCATCGACATCGAGTATCACTGCAAGCCGCTCGGTGACACCGACTGGAACGGCTCAGGGATGCACGCCAACTTCTCGACCGAGCACATGCGCACGGTCGGCGGCAAAGCCTACTTCGAGGCGCTGATGGCGGAGTTCGACAAGAACCTGCTCGACCACATCGCGGTCTATGGTCCGGACAACGACAAGCGCCTGACCGGCAAGCACGAGACGGCGCCGTGGAACAAGTTCAGCTACGGTATCGCTGATCGTGGCGCCTCGATCCGCGTGCCGCACAGCTTCATCAAGAATGACTACAAGGGCTATCTCGAGGATCGCCGTCCCAACTCACAGGGCGACCCCTACCAGATCGCCTCGCAAATCCTGAAGACGATCTCTGCCGTTCCCACGAGCGCCAGCGCCGGTATGTCGGCCGTCGCCTGACGCGCACATCGCTGGTCTGTGGCGGCGCATATGCCGCCACAGACATTACTCCCGAGCTCCGTCCGCGACAGCGCGGTGCCAACCGACAATCAGACCAACCCTCAATCACCCCCATGCCTAGCGTGGAAAATTGCGCGCGAGTCAGCTAGATTCGCGTACGATTTCGGCATGGAGGAACGCGATGATTGAGCGAACAGGTCTCGTAGTTGCCGGCAAGAAAGCGATGGTTCCCCG
>LNEA01000141.1 GCA_001464855.1 Rhizobiales bacterium Ga0077530 | reverse complement strand
ACGGAAGTCTCAGACGACGATCTTGCGCGCTTTATCGACGGCTATGACCTCGGCGGGCTGCTCTCGTGCAAGGGCATCGCCGAAGGCGTCGAGAATACCAACTACCTGGTGCGCACCGAGCGTGGACCGTTCATCCTGACGCTCTACGAAAAGCGCGTAAATCGCGACGATCTGCCGTTCTTTCTCGGGCTCATGGAGCATCTCGCCGGTAATGGTTTGAGCTGTCCGACGCCGGTGCACGACAAGCAGGGCAAGATCCTGCAGGAACTAGCCGGTCGTCCGGCGGCTATGGTGACGTTTCTCGACGGCGTGTGGATTAGACGGCCGCGGGTCGAGCACTGCGCGGCGGTCGGCACGGCTCTGGCGCAGATGCATCTGGCGGGGCGCGGGTTCGCGCTCACACGGGAGAATGCGCTCGGTCTGAAGGGCTGGCGGCCACTCTATGACCGCTTCCGCGAGCGCGCCGACGAGATCGCGCCGTCATTGCGGGGCGTGATCGAGGCTGAGCTCGACCATCTCGAAGCGCATTGGCCGGCGGATATCGCCCAAGGCGTCATCCATGCCGACTTGTTCCCCGACAACGTGTTCTTCATCCAGGACCGGCTGTCCGGGCTGATCGACTATTATTTCGCCTGCAACGATGCGCTCGCCTATGACGTCGCGGTCTGCCTGAACGCATGGTGTTTCGAGGCGGATCATTCGTTCAATCTGACGAAGGGACGAGCGCTGCTTCGCGCCTACGACGCGGCGCGCCCGCTGGACGACGCCGAACGACGTGCGCTGCCGCTGCTGGCGCGGGGATCGGCGCTACGCTTCCTGCTGACGCGTGCCTACGACTGGATCAACACGCCACCTGACGCCCTGGTCAAACGCAAGGATCCGACAGAGTATCTGCGGCGGCTGCGGTTCCACCAGTCGATCGAGTCGGTGAGCGAATATGGGCTCGATAAAAGCCAATGACTCAAGCGAAGCCTCACGTCGTGATCCACACAGATGGTGCGTGCTCGGGCAATCCCGGCCCGGGCGGATGGGGGGCGATCCTAGAATCGGGTGCGCATCGCAAGGAGTTGTCCGGCGGCGAAGCCCAGTCGACCAACAATCGCATGGAATTGATGGCGGCGATTTCAGCGCTCGAAGCACT